>NZ_JBGBPT010000006.1:148858-158517 GCF_041106355.1 Streptomyces sp. BF23-19
AAGCGGCGGGTTTCGTTACCGAGCGGCGAACGGCGCGTCCGTGGGGACGATCTCGCGCCCGAGCGGGAGCAGGGCGAGCGGGACCATCTTGAAGTTGGCGATGCCGAAGGGGATTCCGATGATCGTCACGCAGAGCACGATGCCCGTGGCGATGTGGCTCAGGGCGAGCCACCAGCCCGCCAGGACCAGCCACAGGACGTTGCCGATGCAGGACGCGGCGCCCGCGTCGTGGCGCTCGACCGTGGTGTAGCCGAACGGCCAGAGGGCGTAGACGGCGATGCGGAAGGCGGCGATGCCGAACGGGATACCGATGATGGTGATGCAGAGCAGTACGCCCGCGAGGAGGTATCCCAGGAACAGCCAGATGCCGCTGAGGATGAGCCAAATGATGTTCAGGATTGTCTTCACTGGCGGCGGCCTGCCATCTGTTCGAGCCGGGCGATGCGCTCGGCCATCGGAGGGTGTGTGGAGAACATCTTAGAAAGGCCCTGGCCTGGGCGGAACGGGTTGGCGATCATCATGTGGCTCGCCGCCTCCAGCCGGGGCTCGGGGGGCAGTGGGAGCTGTTTGGTACCGGCGTCGAGCTTGCGCAGGGCGCTGGCCAGGGCGAGTGGGTCCCCGGTGAGCTGGGCGCCGGAGGCGTCGGCCTCGTACTCCCGCGAGCGGCTGATGGCCAGCTGGATCACGGAGGCGGCCAGCGGGCCCAGAATCATGATCAGCAGCATGCCGAGGAGGCCGGGGCCCTCGTCGTCGTTCGACCGACCGATCGGGATCAGCCAGGCGAAGTTCACCAGGAACATGATCACCGAGGCGAGGGCGCCGGCGACCGAGGAGATCAGGATGTCGCGGTTGTAGACGTGGCTGAGCTCGTGGCCGATGACCCCGCGCAGCTCGCGCTCGTCGAGGATCCGCAGGATCCCCTCGGTGCAGCAGACCGCGGCGTTGCGCGGGTTGCGGCCGGTGGCGAAGGCGTTGGGGGCCTCGGTGGGTGAGATGTACAGGCGTGGCATGGGCTGGCGCGCGGACGTGGAGAGCTCGCGCACCATGCGGTAGAGCTGGGGAGCCTCGAACTCGCTCACGGGGCGGGCGCGCATCGCGCGTAGAGCCAGCTTGTCGCTGTTCCAGTACGCGTAGGCGTTCGTCCCGAGGGCGACGAGGACGGCGATGATCAGGCCGCCCCGTCCGAAGAAGCTTCCGATGAGGATGATGAGTGCGGACAGCCCGCCGAGGAGTACGGCGGTCTTCAGCCCGTTGTGCCGGCGGTGCACGGTACGCCCTCCAAGTGGTGCGGCAGGGGAGCCCGTCATGGATGTGAGGGTCTACGGTCCAGTGGACCCTCCCTTCCTGGTCAACGCGAGGTGAGGGCGTCTGGTTCCCAGGGCACGGCGGGCCGGCCGCCCGCCGCGGCCCCTTCCCGGGGAAGGTCGGGGTCGCGGCCGGGGCTGCTCCGTACGGGTTACACGCGCCGGCTCACTGGGCGAAGAGGCTGCCCGAGGTGACGCGCAGGATGAGTTCCGGGGCGCCCGAGAGGACGACCGCCGTGATCGCCGTGACGACGATGGCCGCCGCCACCGGCCAGGGGGCGCGCGTACGGGTCTGCGCGCCCTCGGGGGTGCGGAAGAGCAGGGCCGTCCAGCGCAGGTAGTAGTACAGGGCGATGACGACGTTGATCGCCATGACCACGGCCAGCCAGCCCAGGCCCGCGTCGACCGCGGACCGGAAGACGGTGACCTTGGCGAAGAGGCCGATGATGCCCGGCGGCAGGCCCGCCAGGCAGAGCAGGAAGAAGCCCAGCGAGAGGGCGGCCAGCGGGCGGTCGGCGTACAGCCCGCGGTAGTCGCTGATCCGGTGGAGCGGCTTGGTGCGGGCGACGAGGGCGGCCACGGCGAAGGCGCCGAGGTTCACTGCGGCGTACATGAGGGCGTAGGCGACGGTGGAGCCGATCTGGTCGGGCCCGGAGTACGCGGCCGCGGCGATCGGGACCAGCAGGTAGCCGGCCTGACCGACCGAGGACCAGGCGAGCAGCCGTACGGCACTGTTCGGGCGGTCCGGGGACTGCCGCAGGGCGGCGGCGTTGCCCAGGGTCATGGTGAGTGCGGCGAGGACGGCCAGGGCGGGGCCCCAGATGTCGGAGTACGCGGGGAAGGCGATCACCGTGACGAGGATGAGGCCGGTGAAGCCGACGGCCTTGCCGATCACCGAGAGGTAGCCGGCGATGGGCAGGGGGGCGCCGACGTAGGTGTCGGGGACCCAGAAGTGGAAGGGGACGGCCGCGGTCTTGAAGGCGAAGCCGACGAGGGTGAGCGCGACACCGGCCATGGCGAGGGTGTCGAGCTGCCCGGGGACGTCTTCGAGGCGGTCGGCGACCTGGGTGAGGTACAGGGAGCCGGTGGCGGCGTAGACGAAGCTGACGCCCATCAGCGACACGGCGGTGGCGGTGACGGAGGACAGGAAGAACTTCAGGGCGGCCTCGGAGGAGAGCCGGTCGCCGCGGCGCATGCCGACGAGGGCGAAGGCGGGCAGCGAGGCGACCTCGAGCGCGACGATCAGGGTGGCGAGGTCGCGGGAGGCGGGCAGCAGGGCCGCGCCGGCGGCGGAGGAGAGCAGCAGGAACCAGTACTCGCCGGCCGGCATGCGGGTGTCACGGACGGCGGTGACCGACACCAGGGCGGTGACCAGGGCGCCGGCCAGCACCAGGAACTGGATGACGAGCGTGAAGTGGTCGGCGACGTAGCTGCAGGCCTCCGGGTCGCCGGTGAGGCAGAAGGTGGCCCGGTCACCGGCGCGCAGGGGCAGCAGGGTGGCGGTCGCGGCGGCCAGGCCGGCGACCGAGATCCAGCCGAGGGCGGGCTTGTGGCGCTCGGCGAGGAACAGGTCGGCGACGAGGACGACCAGGCCGACGGCGGCGGTGATCACCACGGGTGCGATGGCGAGCCAGTCGACGGACTGGACCAGGCTCGGGGCCTCGGCGGAGAGGACCGTCAGGTCCGTCGTGGCCGTCATGAATTGCCTCCTGCGAGGAGCTTCTGGACGGCCGGGTCGGTGAGGCCGAGGAGGACCGCGGGCCACAGGCCGGCGAGGACGGTGAGGGCGACGAGCGGGGTCCACGCGGCGAACTCGTAGCGCTGGATGTCCGCGACGGCGAGCTCGGGACCGGCTTTCGGGTCTCCCATGCAGACGCGCCGTACGACGATCAGCAGGTAGCCGGCGGTGAGCAGGGTGCCGAACGCGCCGACGGCCGTGTACGTGAGGAACGCGGGGCGGGAGAGGCCCTCGGCGGGGTCGAAGGCGCCGAAGAGGGCGAGCATCTCGCCCCAGAAGCCGGCGAGGCCCGGCAGGCCGAGGGAGGCGACGGCGGCGAAGGCGAGGAAGGCGCCCATGCGGGGGGCGCGGCCGTAGAGGGCGGCGCCGGTGGCCCCGGCGAGGGTGTCGAGGTCGGCGGTGCCGTAACGGTCCTTGAGGGCGCCGACCAGGAAGAAGAGGAGGCCGGTGATCAGGCCGTGGGCGATGTTGGCGAAGAGCGCGCCGTTGACGCCGGTGGGGGTCATGCTCGCGATGCCGAGGAGGACGAAGCCCATGTGGCCGACGGAGGAGTAGGCGATGAGGCGCTTGAGGTCGCCCTTGTTCCCCTTGCGGGCCAGCGCGAGGCAGGAGAGCGATCCGTAGACGATGCCGACGGCGGCGAAGGCGCCCAGGTAGGGGGCGAAGGTGGCCATGCCGTCGGGGGTGATGGGCAGCAGGATGCGGACGAACCCGTACGTGCCCATCTTGAGCAGGACGCCGGCCAGCAGGACGGATCCGACGGTGGGCGCGGCGGTGTGGGCGTCCGGCAGCCAGCTGTGCAGGGGCCACATCGGGGTCTTCACCGCGAGGCCGATCCCGATGGCGAGAACGGCCAGGATCTGGGTGGTGTGGGACAGTTCGCGGCCATTGTCAGAGGCCAGTGTCACCATGTCGAAAGTGCCGCTGTCCAGTCCGATCAGGAGCAGACCGAGCAGCATGACGACGGAGCCGAGGAGGGTGTAGAGGATGAACTTCCAGGCGGCGGCCTGCCGCTGAGCACCGCCCCAGCGGGCGATGAGGAAGTACATCGGGATGAGGACCATCTCGAAGGCGAGGAAGAAGAGCAGCAGGTCGAGGACGGCGAAGGTCGCGAGGGTGCCGGACTCGAGGACGAGGAGCAGCGCGACGAAGGCCTTCGGGGAGGGGCCCGCGGGGAGCTTGAAGTAGCTGTAGAGCGCGCAGAGGAAGAACAGCAGCGCGGTCATCAGGAGGAGGGGGAGCGAGATGCCGTCGACGCCGAGGTGGATCCGGACGTTCAGCGCCTGGATCCAACTGATGTCCGTCGTCGCCTGGATGCGGGACGGGGCGTCGTGGTCGAAGCCCAGGGTGAGGGCGACGGCCGCGGCGAGGATCACGCCGGTCACGGTCACGCCGTGGCGGAGCACGGCCTGTTCGGGGCTCTTGCCCTTGAGGCCGGGCGGGGCCGGCAGGAGCGCCGCGGCGGAGCCGAGGAGCGGTGCGGCCACGATGAACGCCAGAAGGAACTGCATCACGGACGGGCTGATATCAATCACGGCTGACTCACGGCTCACGATCCGGCGTTGACGTTGGCGAGGACGGCGGTGGCGATCGCCAGGACCACGGCACCGGCGAGCAGGGCGCTCAGGTAGCTCTGCACGTTGCCGGTCTGGGCCCGGCGCACGAGGCTGCCGAGCAGCTGGGTGCCGGTGCCCGCGCCGCGGACGTACGTGTCGACGACCTCGCGGTCGAGGAAGCGGACGAGGCGCGCCGCGGCCTGGACGGGCCGGACGAACAGCCGGTCGTAGACGGCGTCGAGGTGGAAGCCGTCGGCCGCGTGGCGGTGCAGGGGGCCGAGGAACGCCTTGCCGGGGTCGGCGGCGGGGCCGGCCGGGACGACGGGGTGATCGTGGGTCACCTCGGCCACCTCGGGGGCTTCCGCGGCGGATTCGGCGGCGGCGACCGCGGCGGGCGTCTCGGCAGCGGCTGCGGCTCGGGTGCCGGCGGCGCTCGCGAGGGCGGCCTTCGCCGAGGCGCGCTGCCAGAGGCCGTAGGTGAGCATCGCGCCGATGGCCGCGGCGCCCGTGCCGAGGACCGAGGTGACCAGGGTCGGGGTGAGCTCCCCGTCGTCGAACCAGCCGGCGATGGGCCCGGCCGCGAGGCCGAAGCCGACGGACGGGATCGCCAGCAGCCACAGCACGCCGGTCATGGCGAGGGGCTCCTTGCCGTGGTCGGGGGCGGCGGCGCCCCGGCCGCGGAAGGCCATCAGCCACAGCCGGGTGGCGTAGGCGGCGGTGAGCAGGGCGGTCAGCAGACCGGCGACGAGCACCAGCCAGCCTGCGGCGCTGGGTGCGAAGTCCGAGTGGCCGGTCGCGGTGTGCTCGGCGGCGACGAGGACGGCTTCCTTGGAGAAGAAGCCGGCGAAGGGCGGGACCGCGGCGAGCGCGAGGAGCGCGATCGTCATCGTCCAGAAGGCGTCGGGGATGCGCTTGGCGAGGCCGTCCATCCGGGACATGACGCCCAGGGAGTTGGTACCGGCGGCGTGGATGATCACGCCGGCACCGAGGAAGAGGAGCGCCTTGAAGGCGCCGTGGGACAGGAGGTGGAACACGGCGGCGCCGCGGTCGCCGACGGCCAGGGCGCCGACCATGTAGCCGAGCTGGCCGATCGTGGAGTAGGCGAGCACCCGCTTGATGTCGTCCTGGGCGATGGCGGCCAGGCCGGAGCCGATCATCGTGACGGCCGCCATCACGGCCATGACCACCAGAGCGGCCCCGGAGGACGCGAAGACGGGCAGGAGGCGGGCGATGAAGTAGACACCGGCGGCGACCATCGTCGCGGCGTGGATCAGTGCCGAGACCGGGGTGGGGCCCGCCATGGCGTCGGGGAGCCAGGTGTGCAGGGGGAACTGCGCGGACTTGCCCGCGACTCCGGCGAGCAGGAGCAGCGCGATCAGTGTCGGGTGGTCGAGTCCGCCCGCGGCGACGGTGCGCAGGATGTTCGGGATCTCGAAGGAGTCGGCGTCGGCGGCGAGCGCGAACAGGCCGATCAGGAAGGGGACGTCGCCGAGTTTGGTGACGAGGAAGGCTTTCAGGGAGGCGGAGCGGGCCGCTTCGGTCTCCCAGTAGTGGCCGACCAGGAAGTACGAGCAGATGCCCATGATCTCCCAGCCGACCAGCAGCACCATCAGGTCGCCGGAGTAGACGACGAGCAGCATGGCGGAGGTGAACAGTGAGACGAGAGCGGCATAGGACGGGTAGCGCGGATCCTCGCGCAGGTACGCCGTCGAGTAGACCTGTACGCAGGTGGCGACGACCCCGACCAGGACGGCGACCAGCGCGGCGAAGCCGTCGATGTACAGCGAGAGGTCGATCGGCACCGAGCCGGTCGGGGTCAGCTCGGTCGCGGCGCTGATCGTCTCGCCGCCGCCTTGGCGGACGGCGACGAGTACGGCCAGTACGGCGGCGGCGAGCGTCGGCAGGATCGCGAGCGGCCGGACGAACCCGGGGGCGGTGCGGCCGAGCAGGAGTCCCGCCACCGCGCCGAGGAAGGGGAGCAGCGGGACGAGGGCGGCGAGGGTCGTGGTGCTCACGCGGTGACCTCGCTCTGGTTGTTCGCGGCGGGCTCGTGGCCCTCGGCGGTGTCGCGCAGCCGGTCGACGTCGGAGGTGCCCCGGTTGCGGTACACCATCAGCACGATCGCGAGGCCGATGCCGATCTCGGCGGCGGCGATCGCGATGGTGAAGAGGGTGAGGGCCTGGCCGGCGTGCAGGGCGTCGCGCAGCCAGACGTCGAAGGCCACCAGGTTGAGGTTGACGGCGTTGAGCATCAGCTCGACGGACATCAGGACCAGGATGGCGTTGCGGCGGGCGAGTACTCCGTACAGGCCCGTGCAGAAGAGGAGCGCCGCGAGTACGGCGGGGTAGGCGAGGTGCATCAGCGCCGGCCCTTCTTCTCGCCGGGGCCGGCCGGGTCGGCGGGGTCGGCGGGGTCGTTCCTGCGGGACAGCACGATGGCCCCGATCAGGGCTGCGAGGAGGAGGACGGAGAGCGCCTCGAACGGCAGCACCCAGTGCTGGAAGAGGATCTCACCGGAGACCTTGGTGGAGCCCTGGACCGGTCCGTCGAGGTCGATCCAGGTGGTGCGGAAGGCGTCGACGACCACCCAGACCAGTGACACGGCGGCGACGACGGCGACGCCGAGCGCGACCCAGCGGTTGCCGGAGTCCGCGTCCGGGGAGCGGCCGATGGGGGCCTTGGTGAGCATCAGCCCGAAGAGGAGGAGGACGATCACGGAACCGAGGTAGATGAGGACCTGGACCCAGGCGATGAACTCGGCGGTCAGCAGCAGGTACTCGACGGCGATGCCGCCGAGCGCGACGACCAGCCACAGGGCGGCGTGCACCAGCTGCTTGGTGGTGACCGTGACGAGGGCCGCGCCGAAGGTGGCGAGTCCGACGAGGACGAAGGCGATCTCGACGCCGGTCGGGGAGAGGAAGCCGGGCCCGGTGGCGGTGGCGGCTGCGGCCAGGGTGGCGGCGGGGCTCACGCGTCTCCCTCCGGGGTCGGGTCGGTCGGCTCTTCGGTCTCGGCCGCCTGGGCGGCGGCTTCGGCGGCGGCTGCCGCGGCGGCCGCCGCGGCCGCGGCTTCGGCCTTCTCCACCGCCTTGCGGGCGGCGGCGATCTCCTTGGGCTCCTCGGCGGCCGGGTCCAGCGCGGGCGGCGCCGGGACGGTCCACATCCACTCGCGGAGCTTGTCGCGCTCGTGGGTCAGCTCGTGGATGTCGGTCTCCGCGTACTCGAACTCCGGCGACCAGAAGAGGGCGTCGAAGGGGCACACCTCGATGCAGATACCGCAGTACATGCAGAGGGAGAAGTCGATGGCGAAGCGGTCGAGAACGTTGCGGCTGCGCTCGCGGCCACCGGGGGTGGACGCCGGGACCGTCTCCTTGTGGGAGTCGATGTAGATGCACCAGTCGGGGCACTCGCGGGCGCAGAGCATGCAGACGGTGCAGTTCTCCTCGAACAGACCGATTACTCCGCGGGAGCGGGGCGGCAGTTCGGGCTGGACGTCGGGGTACTGGGCCGTGTGCGAGCGCTTCGTCATCGTGCGCAGCGTCACGGCCAGGCCCTTGGCCAGGCCGGATCCGGGGATGGGCATTACTGGATCGCCACCTTCACGATGCCGGTGAGCGCGATCTGGGCGAGCGCGAGCGGGATGAGTGTGGTCCAGGCGAGCTTCTGGAGCTGGTCCTCGCGCAGGCGCGGATAGCTCACGCGGAGCCAGATCACGACGAAGGCGAGGACCGCGATCTTGAGCAGGGTCCAGACCCAGCCGAGGTCGTCACCGAAGGGGCCGTGCCAGCCGCCGAGGAACAGGACGGTGGTGAGGGCGCAGAGGACGACGATGCCGGCGTACTCGGCGAGGAGGAACAGGGCGAAGCGCAGGCCGGTGTACTCGGTGTACGCGCCGAAGATGATCTCGGAGTCGGCGACGGGCATGTCGAAGGGGGGCCGCTGCAGTTCGGCGAGGCCGGCGACGAAGAAGACGAGCGCGCCGACGATCTGCCAGGGCAGCCACCACCACTCGAAGGCCTCGACGATGCCGGGGAGGGAGACCGTACCGGCGGCCATGGCGACGGAGGCGGCGGCGAGCAGCATCGGGAGCTCGTAGGCGAGCAGCTGGGCCGCGGTGCGCAGGCCACCGAGCAGGGAGAACTTGTTCGCGGAGGCCCAGCCGGCCATCAGGGAGCCGAGGACTCCGACGCCCATGACGGCGAGCGCGAAGAACAGGCCCGCGTCGATGACCTGGCCTACGGCGCCCTCGCCCGGGCCGATCGGGATGACCAACAGGACGAGGAGGTAGGGCAGCAGGGCGACGGCGGGGGCGAGCTGGAAGATACGGCGGTCGGCGCCCGCCGGAACGATGTCTTCCTTCTGCGCGAACTTCACGCCGTCGGCGACGAGCTGGGCCCAGCCGTGGAAGCCGCCGGCGTACATGGGGCCGAGGCGGCCCTGCATGTGGGCCATCACCTTGTGCTCGGTCTGCCCGACGACGAGCGGGAGCACGAGGAAGACGGCGAAGACGACGATCAGCCGCAGGGCGACGTCGAGGACGTCGTTCACGCGTCGCCTCCGTTGTCGGGGTCGGGGGTGGGGTCGGTGGTGGGGTCGGTGGTCGGGGTGGTCTTGGGGCCGGAGTCCGAGGTGGCGTCCGACTCCGACTCCGCCTCCGCCTCCGGTGAGGTCTCCGGCGGTGTCTCCGGCCGCGGCTTCGCCGGAGCCTTCGGCTCCTCGAAGGCGGGCTTCGGATCGTGCCAGGGGGCGTCCGAGCTGCGCGGCGCCGGCCTGGGAGCGGCCGCGGGGGCCCCCGCCGGGGTCTCCGGAGTCGCCGCGTCGGCCGGGGTCGAGGCTTCCGCCGGGGTCGAGGCTTCGGCCGGGGTGGACTGGCTCGCCGAGCCCTCCGACACCGAGCGGGTACGGCGCGGCGGACGGGGCGCGGCCTCCGCCGCCGGCCCGGTGGCCGCGTCGGCCGGGGGCTGGGTGGCCGAGCCCTCGGTGACCGAGCGGGTACGGCGGACCGGGTCACCGGACACGTCCGGGCCGGCGGCCTCGGGCTGCTCGGCGTCTGCGACATCGCC
>NZ_JBGBPT010000007.1:0-47246 GCF_041106355.1 Streptomyces sp. BF23-19
TACACGGCAGCCCCGGCAGCACGCCGAGGCACGGCACCGGACGACGCGGACCTGACCGACAAGATCCGAAAGAGACGGCCTAGGCGGGGCAGTAGCGAAGTCTTGCGCATGGGAGAAGGGAGACGGGGCAGACGGCCTGTCGGAACCGAGGTCGTGCCGACCGGACCGAACAGCCCGATCCGCGGCCCGGGCTCCGCTGTGACGGCAACCCGCCGATGTTCACGCGTACGGCCCAGAGCCTGAAGCTCGAAGACATGCGTCGACCGCCGGCCTCGCCGCGCACGTTTGTCGGTTTCGGCCTAGTTTGGGCCCGTCGAGATTTCCTACACCAAGGAGTTCACCATGGCAGACAAGGGCAAGATGGATCAGGCCAAGGGCAAGGCCAAGGAGGCCGTCGGCAAGGTCACCGGCAATGACCGGATGAAGGCCGAGGGCAAGACGGACCAGGCCAAGGGCAAGACGAAGGAAGCCCTGAGCGAGGCCGAGGAGCGCGCCCGCGGAATCCAGGACTCCCTGCGCGACAAGCGCGACAGGACCTGACATCGCCCCGCGAGCCCCCACGCGGCTCGCGGGTGAAGCAGGATCGGCCCCCGGCGCCTCGGTGTCGTGGGGCCGCCCCCTGTCACGGTCGGCGTCGACCACCGGCCGATGTTCCCCAAGCCCGGTAACCCCACTGCTCCTGAATGCCGTCCTGGATGCCGCCGAAGTCGCTCGGCCGGTATGACGGTTCGACCGGTACCCGCCGGTAGGTTCCCAACGGGCTCTGGTTACAGTGGTGTTGACCGACCGTCGGCGATGTTCGAGGCCGGCGGGAGAGCGTGCGTGCGGCGGTGTGCCGTCGCACGCGGGAACAAAGGAAATCATGGGTTCGATACACAAGCGCCTCGGCGCGGTCCTCGGTTCGGCCGCCCTGTTCGTCGGCGTCGCGTTCACGGCCGGGGCCGCAACCGCCAGCGCGGACGAGGTGGGCGACCTCTCGGCCGACATCGACTTCTCCGTGTCCAGGACCGGGATCTCGGGCGTTGCCGCGAGGTCGGGGGACGGGTCGTTCACGATGAACCTCGTCAGCCCCACGGACGGCCACGACATGGGCTTCGCCCGGTGGAACGCCGATCCGCAGCCCGCGCCCAACATTCCGGGCGACTCCCTGATCGCCAAGGACATCAGCCCCGACGGTTGGGCGGTCGAGGCCGAGCTGAGCACCGGGCGCATCGCTTCCACGCGCGGCCACAAGGCGATCTACATGAAGGTCGTTTCCGGCAACCTGCCCGAGGGGCACGCGTACAAGCTGCGCGGGTGCGTCGCGAAGGGCAGCGAGCGCAAGTGCACCGAATGGGTTTCGGTCCACGCCTGATCCGCTGAAGGACGGGCCGCTCAGCGGCCCGGCCGGCGCCCGCACCGGTCCGCCGGTCCGCCGATCGCGCCGGCGCACTTGTTCAGTCCTCGCGGGCAGCAGCCTCGCGCGAGGGGGCGTCCTTCTTCAGCTCCTGGGCGAGCATCACAAGGATGCCGCTGGGACCGCGGAGGTACGTCAGCTTGTAGACGTCCTCATAGGTCGCCACACCGCGCAGCGGATGACATCCGTGCCGTGCTGCTGTCTCAAGGGCTTTGTCGATGTCGTCGACCGAGAAGGCGACGCGATGCATGCCGATCTCGTGGGGAAGGGTGGGCTGTGTCTCGATCGCTTCGGGGTGGATGTACTCGAAGAGCTCGAGGCGACCGTGACCGTCCGGGGTCTGGAGCATCGCGATCTTGGCGTGATTGCCATCCAGGCCGACGGCCGTGTCGGTCCACTCACCACTGACCGTGTCACGGCCCACGACCGTGAGGCCGAGGTCGGTGAAGAAGGAGACCGTTGCTTCGAGGTCGCGAACGGCGATGCCGACGTTCTCAAGTTTGATGGCCATGCGTCGCATGCTAGTGCTGTGACCGGAAGGGTCCACCGGGTCGCGGCGCCCGGTACGGCACCTCGCCGCGTTGTCGGACCACGGAAGTACCTCCGGTACGGCGCGCGGCCCTCCGCCTTGCGATGCACCGCAGTGGACGCCGCGCCCCGGCAAACCTTTCCGGCCACAGCACCAGCGAGCCGGGCGATTCGGGTGCTTCGGGCAAGCACCCGGCCGCGGGGCCGCCGTGCCGTCCTCAGCGAGCGCACCTCTCGATGGCGGCCGACGTGACCGGGGTGAAGAAATTGCCGAGGTTGCCGTCAGGGTCGCGGAGCAGGAGCGTGCGGTTCCCCCAGGGCATGGTGGTCGGTTCGTTGACGAACTCCTCGACGAAGCCGAGGCCGCTCAGGTTCTTGTACACGCCGTCCACGTCGTCGACGAGGAATTCGAGGATGACGCTGTGGTTGTCGGCCGGGCGGGCGGAGCCGGGCGCGAACAGGGGGACCGTGCGGGTGCTGCCGATCGCGAGGGTGGCCGAGGCGGTCCTCAGCTCGGCGAAGTCCTCGTTGGCCCAGGTGGCGGACACCGCGGTGGCGCGCTCGTAGAAGCCGACGAGACGGGCGACATCGCCCGTGATGATGCGGGTGGATACGAAGTGCATGGGTCTTCTTCCTTGGCCGGTCGGTGCTCGTGACCGCACGCTACGACCAATACCGGGCGGTTCCCGCCCGGTATGTGCGAGAGACTTCCGGTCATGCCGCCCCGCCCCCTCGCTCGCGTCCTCACCCTGCTGGAGCTTCTGCAGTCGGGTGGCCTGCGGACCGTGTCCGAACTCGCCGATCGGCTGAACGTCGACGAACGCACCGTACGGCGCTACGCACAGCAGCTCGTCGATCTCGACGTGCCCGTCGAGTCGGTGCGCGGCCGCTACGGTGGCTACCGGCTCGCCCCCGGTTACCGCATGCCCCCACTCATGCTGAGCGACGACGAAGCACTCGCCGTACTGCTCGGCCTGGTCGCCGGTCGGCGATCGGGCCTGACCGTGGCCACGGACACGGCGAGCGAGACGGCGGCGGCCAAGATCCGGCGAGTGCTGCCCGAGCGGCTGCGCCGCCGGCTCGAAGCCGTGCTCGGCTCCCTCGCCTTCACGGATCCGCCCGGTAGCGCGGCAGCCGCCCCGGAACCCGCGATCCTCCTCCCGATCGCCGACGCGGTGCACCATCACCGGCCGATCTCGATCCGGTACACCGCCGGCGACGGTCGACGCAGTGAGCGAACCCTGCACCCGTACGGGGTCGTCGCCCACGCGGGCAAGTGGTACGTGACCGCGGCGGATCTTTCGACAGGTGAGGATCGGAACTTCAGACTGGATCGCATCACCGCTGCGAGGACCCTGTCCGGAACGTTCGAACCACCCCTCGGCATCGATGCGGCGAAGCGGGTCCTGACCGGGCTCGCCACGGCCCCGTACCGGCATGAGGTGACCCTACGGATCCAGGGGACGGCCGACCGGATCCACACCCGACTGCCCGCCGGCATCGCGCTCGTGGCGGAACTGCCTTCGCCGGACGGCGCGGATCCGGTGACGGAGCGCTGGTGCCGTGTCGAACTGCGTGCGGACCGGCTCGACTGGCTGCCTGCCGTACTCGCCTCGATGGACCGCCCCTTCGTCATCGAACGCCCGGATGAACTACGCGGCCTCGTCGAAGCGTTCGCCGAACGGCTCGCGGACCTCGCCCGGCGGAGCCCACCACCATGACCCATCGGCAAGTGATCCGGCAGGAGCGTCGACGTCCGGGGGCGGTCGTGTGGGAACATCCGGGCATGCGTCTGATCGCCGATGGGACCACAGCCGCCTCGCGCTCGGTGCTCATGAACGAACTCGAAACCGACGCCGGATACGCCTTCGAGCTGGACCGCCCCCTGTTCTTGGCAGTTGGCGACCGGGTCGGCTTCGAGGACGGCAACCTGGTCGTCACGCGCGCGAGCGGTGAACGACTCCGGCCCGCCGGCTCCTGGTCGACACGCTGCCGGCTCGGATACCGCCGCCCCGCCGCCACAGCGTGAGCGATGGCCTCCGGGGCCGGCGCGTGCTCACGGACCCGTGCCACGGCGAACTTCCGCATCAACACCGAGGCCGGCTCGGGCAGCAGCCAGGCGCCGAAGCCCCAGACCGCGGCCATCAGGGCGAGTGCTAGAGCCGGGTGCCGAGCGGGCCCGACAGCGCCACGGGTCACTCCTTCGGGGGAACACCGCTCGGGTGGCCAAGCCGGGACCCGCGCGATGACGAATGGGGCGTGCGGACCGGTCACCGGGCCGCGCGGCAACCCCGCACCGGGGATGCCGCCGGGTACCGATCAAGGAGATCTCGTCATGTCGCGTGTTCTGAAGAACGCAGCCCTCGTCCTGGCCGCCGGGGCCGTCGTGGTCGGCGGTGCGTCGATGGCTTCGGCGGACGCCGGGGCCCAGGGGGCTGCCGTCGGGTCGCCCGGCGTGCTGTCGGGCAACCTGATCCAGGTCCCGATCCACATCCCGGTCAACGCGTGCGGGAACTCCGTCAGCGTCATCGGGCTGCTCAACCCGGCCTTCGGCAACACCTGCGTCAACGCCTGACCTGCGCCGCCCCGGGGGCCGGTCCTCGCTTGTCGGCGGAGGACCGGCCTTCGGGCCGCCCGGACCCGACCTCCGCGTCAGCAAGAAGTCGATCTTCACTTGATCGGGTGATGTGGCCCACCCAGGGTGCGGAGGGTGCCGAATGCCCAGCGTGCGGATCAACCGAAGGACTGTCGAACGCGGCGCACTCGCCGCGACGAGCGGACTGCTCGCCGGATTCACGGCTCTGGCCGTGGGTGAGCTGGTCGCCTCCCTCGTGAGGCCTCAGGCCGGGCCGGTCACCGTGGTCGGTGGAGCCGCCATCGACCGGACACCGGCCGGGCTGAAGGACTACGCGATCCGGACCTTCGGCGAGAGCGACAAGCTGGTCCTCCAGCTGGGGATCCTGGCCACCATCGGGGTGCTGGCGGCCCTGCTGGGCCTGTTCGCCCTGCGACACCGGCGTACGGGAGCGGCCGGCGTGCTGGCCTTCGGCGCGGTCGGCGCGGTCGCGGCGCTCACCCGACCCGACTCGGGCGGCTTGGGCGACGTACTTCCTTCACTGCTCGGAGCCGTGGCGGGAGCGGCCGTCCTCCATCTGCTCGTCGGCCACCTGACCGTCGCCCCCGCGGCGTCCGGGCACGGCGAGGGCGAAGGCGGGCCCGCCGTGGGGCCGACCGGCCGGAACCGGCGCGGGTTCCTGATCGGCGCCGGTGTCACGGCGGTCGCCGCCACCGGCGCCGGGGTGCTCGGCCGGACCCTGACCGGTCGCGCCGGCCAGGGGGCGGCCGCCTCACGGGCAGCCGTCCAGCTTCCCGCTCCCGCGTCCCCGGCCGCCGCCGTCCCGCCCCGCGCGGTACTCCGTATCCCGGGCATCAGCGCGTTCACCACCCCCGACAAGGACTTCTACCGGGTGGACACCGCGCTCGTGGTGCCCAAGGTGGACGCGGGCACCTGGCGGTTGCGGATCCACGGCAAGGGCGTCACCCGCCCGCGCACTTACACCTACCAGGAGTTGCTCGGGCAGCCGTTGATCGAACGCGACATCACCCTGACCTGCGTGTCCAACGAAGTGGGAGGCCCCTACGTCGGCAGTGCCCGGTGGCTGGGGGTCCGCCTCGCGGACCTCCTCGAAGAGGCGGGCGTCACGCCCCCGTCCCGGGGAGGCAGGGCGGACCAGTTGGTGGCCCGTTCCGTCGACGGCATGACGCTGGGCTCACCCGTCGAGGACGTCATGGACGGCCGCGACGCGCTGCTCGCCCTGGGCATGAACGGCGAACCGTTGCCGTTCGACCACGGCTTTCCCGTACGGATGGTCGTGCCGGGAATGTACGGGTACGTCTCGGCCTGCAAGTGGATCCAGGACATCGAGCTGACCACCTTTGACTCCTACGACCCGTACTGGGTCAAGCGCAATTGGGCCCGCAGGGCCCCCATCAAGACCCAGGCCCGCATCGACACCCCCAAGCCGTTCGCGCGGACCACCGCCGGCACGGTGACGGTCGTCGCCGGTGTCGCCTGGGCCCAACACCGTGGCATCCAGCGGGTCGAGGTCCGAGTGGACGACGGCCCCTGGCAGGAGGCCGAGCTCGCCGAGCAGGCCACCACCGATACGTGGCGCCAGTGGTCCTTCCGCTGGAAGACGACACCCGGAGGCCACAACCTCACCGTGCGCGCGACCGACGGCACCGGCCAGGTGCAGACCGATCAGCGCGCCCGGACCATCCCCGACGGGGCCAGCGGTCGGCACAGCGTCTTCGTCACCGCCACCTGACGCACCTGGCCCACCTGCACGCCCCCCGTAGCCACACGGCCACGGCACTCTCACGAGCGAACGCCGGACGGGCCGGAGCGCAAAGGAAGGGCCGGTCCGGTCCGAGCACCCGCCAGGAGCTGCCGACAGGGCGCCGACGGCGGTCACAGGCGGCTATGACCGGCACCGGGCACGGCCCGGTGGTGCGATCAAGGCGGAACGGGGGTGCGATGGAACAGTCCCCGCAGGCCGTCGCGCGGCCTGCGGCCTCCCGAGAGCGGCGGTGATCCCCGTGACCGTCCACGCCTTGGCCGCCGTCGTGGTCGCCGGTGCGGCGTGCGTGGCCCTCGCCCCCGCCGCCGTACCGGCGCAGGCGGCCCGCCCTGTCCCGTCCGAGATCTGCGCGCCGGGCTGGGTGTGCGGCTGGACGGGCCCCGACCACACGGGCGTGGCGAGTTTCGTCGCACAGGACATGCCGCGCTACCCGGAAACGACCGCGTACGTCGGATTCAACGGCGGTGAGTCGGTCTGGAACAGCGCCGGGACGTGGCGCCGGAACGGCGAGCTCTGGGGCCGGTGCGTCACCGTGTACAACGGCACCGAGTACCGGGGGCAGAGCCGAACGGTCCGCCCGGGCCAGGGCATCGCCCGGATCCCGGCGTCGTTCGGAAACATCCACTCCAACCGGTTCCACGCGTGCCGGCTTTCCTGACCGCCCCCGGACACGGTGGTGTGTCGCCCGCCCGCCCGCCCGCCCGCCCCCCGGCCGGCCGGCCGCCCGACGGTACGGAACGCACGGCGCACGATGCGTCCCGGCGGGCGTCAGCGGGTGGCAGGCCCGCTCGTCACCATGGCCCACTTGCCGTCCTTCACCGTGTACACGGTGAGCCGGCGGTTGACCGTGTCGCCGTCCCCGTCGAACGCGACGCGGCCCGTGACACCGTCGAAGGCGAGTCCTGTCACGGCCTGCGGAACCTTCGCCCTGGTGTCGGGGGCGGGGGGAAGAGTGCCGCCGTTGGCCGTCACGACCGCCTTCACGGCCTCGATCAGGGTCCAGGTCGCGTCGTAGGCGTAAGGACCGTACCAACCGGCGGCCTCCGGGTAGCCCGCCTTCCGGTACCGGGTGAGGAAGTCCTGGCCGGCCGCCGATTCCTCCGCGGCGACGCCGATGTTGGTCGCGAGGTCGCCCTCGGCCTTCGGGTTCGTCGTGAGGTACTGCTGGTCGAAGATGCCGTCGCCGCCCATCAGGGGGACGTCGACCCCGGCCTGCTTCAGCTGCTGGGAGAGGACGGCCGCGGTGTCGTAGTAGCCGCCGAAGTAGACGGCGTCGGCTCCCGAGGACCGCACCCTCGTGGCGAGGCCCGCGAAGGCGCGTTCCGCGGGATCGACCTGCTCGGTACCGACGACGGTCCCGCCGAGCTTCGCGAACTCGGGCGTGAAGCCGGAGGTGAGGGCGGTGCCGTGGGCGCTCGCGTCGTCCACCACGTACACCTTGGTTTTCTTCGCGCCGCCGTGCAGGTACCGGGCGGCGAACGGCCCCTGGACGACATCCGTGGCGACGGTGCGGAAGTAGGTGGAGTACGGACGGGACTTGGTGCCCGCGGCCCAGTCCGGGCCCAGCGTCAGCACGGGGTCGGTGTTGCTCGGGGACACCACGGCCATGTTCGCCCGCGCGAGCGGTGCCACCAAGGTCTTGGCGACACCGGAGTTGAGGGGGCCGACGACGCCCAGCACCTTCTCGTCGGACACGAACCGGGCGGCGTTGGCCTCGCCCTTGGCGGGATCGGCCCCGTCGTCCAGGGCCTTGATCTCGAAGTGCACGCCGGGGACGTGCCGGGTTTCGTTGGCGGTCCTTGCCGCCAGGTCGGCGGAGTTCTTGACACCGACGCCCATCGAGGACAACCCACCGGTGAGCGGCGCGTCCACGCCGATCACGACGGTGACGGCGGACCCCGCCGCGCCGTTGCCGGCCGCCCCGCCGCCGTGGGGCGCGTCATCGTCACGGGTGAGGCTCCAGGTCAGGACGGAGCCCGTGGCAAGTACGGCCAGTGCCGCGCCCAGGACCACGGCTCGCCGGGGGAGGGCGCGCGGACGGGTGGACGTTCCCTCGCCGTGCTCCGTCGTGGCCGGCGCTCGGAGCGTGCGGGGGTCCCCGGCCGGGGGTACGGGTACCGGCGGGACCGTCGGCCGGTCCGGCACGGGATGCCGCAGGGTGTCGGCGGCGGAGTCGGAGTCGGAGTCCAGGGCCGTGGGGGTGTGGGGAGTCGGCTCCGCCGGTGGTGCCTGCTCGGGCGCGTGCTCCGCCGATGCTTCCGGTGTCGGTGTCGGTGTCGGTGTCGGTGTCGGTGTCGGCGCCGGGCTCGCCCGGGGATCCGGTGGGGGAGTCGGCGCGGCCTCGTGTCCTGCTCCGTGCCTGGTGGACGCGTCCGCCGGGGGTGTTGAGGGGCGCAGCACCGAAGCCAGCATCCGGGCTGCTTCCGCGGCGTCCACGCGCTGCGCCGGATCCTTCGTGAGGAGCGCGTCCAGCACGGGCGCCAGCGGTCCCGCGTGGACCGGCGGCAGATGCGGGCGGGTGAACACGGCCACGGCGAGGGCGTGGAGGCCCTCCACATCGAACGGCGGGTGTCCCTCGACGGCGTGGTAGAGGGTGGCGCCGAGCGCCCACAGGTCGTTGGCGGGGGTCGGGCGCTTGCCTTCGAGCTGCTCCGGCGGCATGTACTGAGGCGTGCCGATGACGATCCCGCTGTGGCTCAGCTTGGTCGTGGCGTCCGCGAGGTGCGCGATGCCGAAGTCGGTGAGGACGACGCGGTCCTTGGTCAGGAGCACGTTGTCCGGCTTGATGTCGCGATGGATGATCCGCGCCGCGTGTGCCTCGGCCAGCGCGTCGAGCATGGCCGCGCCGATCTCGGCCACCCGCTGCACGGGCAGCCGGCCACGGCTGCGGATGGCGGCGGCCAGGGACTCCCCGCGGACCAACTCCATGACGATGACGGGTGCTCCGTGATGCTCCACGACATCATGGATGGTGATGATTCCCGGGTGGCTGAGAGTGACTGCCGCGCGGGCCTCGCCGGTGAACCGCCGGAGCAGCGCGGCGCGGTCGCCGTCTTCTATGCCCGGCGGGAAGAGGATCTCCTTGACGGCGACCTCGCGTCCGAAGAGCTGCTGGTCAAGGCCGCGCCAGACCCGGCCCATGCCGCCTTGGCCGATGCGTTCGACCAGCTGGTACCGGCCGGCGATGAGTTCGGGATTCTGCTCGGTCACGCGCACACTCTAGGTCCTGATGAGCCGGTCGGGTGACGGAAACATGGCTTGATCACGCTTGTGGTGACGGGGACCCGGTGCGCGCTGCCGTCCGCTGTGGGGCCGGGCCCGCGCGGCGCGGCTCCCCGCCCGGCGTCAGGCGCTCCGGGGAGTGAGGGGTTGCTGGGCCGGCAGTCTGAGGGGGGTGGCGACCGCCGTGCAGAAGTCGGCCAGCCCGACCGCCAGCGCGGCACGGGAGGCCGGCTGCATCGCGGCCATCGCCGTGGCCAGTGCCTCCTGCCTGCGCGCGCGCAGGCGTTCGAGGTACGTCCGGCCGGCGGGCGTCAGCCGGAGCAGCACCTCGCGCCGGTCGTCGGACCCGGGGTGCCGTTCGAGGAATCCGACGGCCTGCAGGCGGTCGCAGAGCCGGGTGACCGACGGCGGGGCCGCCTCCAACAGCCGGCCGAGTTCCGTCAGGTTCATCCCCCCGTTCCGGTCGACCAGGAACAGCACCCTGGCCTGGGCGGAGGAGACCGGAGGGGCGCTGACCGTGTCGCGGCCCCGCTCCCAGACCACTTCCAGCAGCTCGATCAGCTCACTCATTTCCGCCACCGCCGACCGTACGGGTCGCCCGGAGCCGCTCTCCCGCTTGCTCATGTGACACTCCCTACCGGGCCCACGGGCTGCCCTTCCCCGGCGAACCGGCGGCTTCTGGGCCCCCATTTTGACAGTCGACGAAAGAGGCAGGTACCGGACCGGTGACTGAAGGCAACGCAGTGGAGCGCGCGCTGCGGGACGCGGCCCCGCACAGGCTGTTCGAGACGGTCCGCGACGTCCTGTCCCGCGAGCACGGGGCACGGAGCGCCGAGCTGCTGATGGCGGACTACGCCTCGGCCCGGCTCCAACCCGTCACCGCGCAGCCCTTCACCGCAGAGTCCGTGTCGGCGTACAACGGTCCCGAGGGCCGGGCCTTCGGTTCGCAGGAGCCGCACGTGGTGACCCAGGAGGACGGAGTCACGGTCCACCTTCCGGTGAGTGTGCGCGGTGACCGCCTGGGAGTCCTGAGCGTCCACTACGCGGCGGGCGCGTACGGCCCCGGACTCCTCGGCCCGTTGCGGGACGCGGCGGCCGCCCTGGCCCACGAGATCCTGGTCGCCGACCGTGACACCGACGTCTTTCTCATGGCCCGGCGGGCCAGACGGCTCACGCTGGCCGCCGAGATGCAGTGGCAGCTCCTGCCCGGACGCTCCTGCTCCCGGCCCGAGTACGACCTCGGCGGCCAGCTGGAGCCCGCGTACGCCGTCTTCGGTGACAGCTTCGACTGGTCGGCCTCCGCCGACCACCTGACACTGACCGTCAACAACGGCATGGGCGAGGGCATCGACGCGGCCCTGCTGACCAGCCTCGCCGTCAGCGCCCTGCGCAACGCCCGGCGGGCCGGCCTCGACCTCGCCGATCAGGCCTCCCTGGCGGACCAGGCCCTGTACGGCCAGTACCAGGGACGGCTGCACCTGGCGATGCTGCTGCTCCGCTTCAGCCTGGACACCGGCGAGGTCGACGTCATCGACGCCGGATCCCCCCGGCTGTGGCGCCTGCGCGGGGGAGCGGTGGAGCAGGTCCCACTCGAAGCCCAGCTGCCGCTCGGCATGTTCGAGGACACCGTCTACACCGTCCAGCGCTTCCGCGTACTGCCGGGGGACCGACTGTTCTTCCTGAGCGACGGCGTCTACGACGTCCTGTCCCCGGCCGGCGATCCCTACAGCCGGCACGCGCTGGCCCGGGCCGTCATGAACACCAGACTGCTGCCGCCCTCGCAGGTGCCCCGGGCGTTGCTGGAGGAGCTGGCCGCGCACCGGGGCGGCATCGAAGCCGCGGACGACGCCATGGTCGTCTGTCTCGACTGGCACGGCCGACCCGGAACGGAGCCGGACCGCTCCTAGGGGGTGTCTTGCCGATCATGGCGGGCTCGATCGACAAGACACCCCCTAGGGTGTCTTGGAGTCCGCCGAGCGGGACGGTGGCACAGTGGTGGTATGCCCAGTCCCGGTCGACCCGGTGCGCACGAGGACCCGGCCGCGGCCCTCGGAGCCGCAGCGGAACTCCTCGCGGTACTGCACGCCCACGGCCAGGACGGCGCGGTTCCGGCCGTCTCCCCGTCGCAGATGCGGGCGCTGATCGCGGTCGAGGGCGCCGAGGGCATCAACCTGCGGGCCCTGGGCGCCGTGCTCGGCTCCCGCCCGCCGTCGGTCACCCGGCTCTGCGACCGGCTGGAGGCCCTGGGACTGCTGACCCGCTCGCCGCACCCGAGCAGCCGGCGCGAGGTGGAGCTGCGCCTCACCCCCCGGGGGCGGGCGCTGCTGGAGGAGCGGCGGGCGATCCGTGCCCGGGCGTTCTCGGCGGTGCTCGCCAGGATGGCACCGGAAGCGGTGGACGTGCTGGTGACAGGTCTGGCGGCATTCCGAGAGGCCGCCGACGGCCTGCTGCCGGCCGGCCGGCCCGCGGACACCTCCGACGACCCGGCCGAGGGTGCCGGCTCGCCCCGGGGCGCCGGTCCGGTGCGGGCGGCCGCGCGGATCGCGGACAGCGCCTGAAACGAGCCGTTCCCGGGGCGGCGTCCGATCCCCGTCCACCCGTACGGCACAATCATTGAGTTCGTAAAACATTGCCTTACGGCAAATGATCATTCTACGCTTGCCCAGCGCAACCAGGCGTCCGTCGGGCGTCCGCCTCCAGCGGCGAAGAAGGGACAGACGCGACGCCATGGCGAGCACTCTCGGGCTGGGGGCCCGACCCCCAGCGCCCCGCACGCCATCTCAGCAGGCGGCGAATCCACCCCGGCAGGCCTCCGCCGCGGAACCGGACGATTCCCTGGCCCTGTGGAACGGCGTACCGCCGTACGTCCTGCTCATCGAGGACGACGAGGGTGACGCCGTGCTCGTCGAGGAGCTCGTGGACGACAGCGGGATCGACGTCCGCCTCGGCCGCGCCGCCTCCCTCGCCGACGCCCTGGACATGCTGGCGGCCGAAGCGCCCGAGTGCGTCCTGCTCGACCTGAACCTGCCCGACGCCCAGGGCCTGGACGGTCTGAAGAAGGTCCTGGCCGTGTCCGCCGAGGCCGCCGTGGTCGTTCTGACCGGGCTGTCGGAGGAACGGGCGGGGTTGAGCGCCGTCGCGGCCGGAGCGCAGGACTACCTGGTCAAGGGGCGTCTGGAGCCCGACGTCTTCATGCGGGCCATCCGGTACGCGATCCAGCGCAAGCGAACCGAACTCGCGGCGGTCGCCCTGGAAGCCGGCCGACTCCGGGCCGAGGAGAACGCGCGCCTCGAACGCGGTCTGCTGCCGACGCCGCTGTTGCGGGGCGACCCGGCCGACGCCGTCACCGTCTGCGCCCGCTACCACCCCGGACGCGCCCAGACCCTGCTGGGCGGGGACTTCTACGACGTCGTCCAGACCTCCGACGGGTCCACGCACGCCGTCGTGGGAGACGTATCCGGCCACGGTCCGAGCGAGGCGGCGCTCGGCGTGTGCCTGCGCGTGGCCTGGCGGGCCTTCGTGATGGCCGGGGCCCGCGACGCCGAACTGCTCGGGCTGCTGGAGCAGATCCTGCTGGCGGAGAGGTCCGGCCCGGAGATCTTCGCCACCCTGGTCTCCCTCACCCGCGCTCCCGGCAGCCGCGCCGTCTCCGTGCAGCGTGCGGGGCATCCCGGCTTCCTGGTCCGCTCCGCGGCCGGGGTGGAGCTGCGGACGGTGCCCGGCGGGCCGGCGCTGGGGATCCTGCCCGGATGGGGAGCGGGCTGGCCCGTCACCGAGGTCCCGGTGGAAGCCGGCGGCGCCGTGATGCTGTTCACCGACGGTCTGATCGAAGGGCGCATCGGACCCGGCTCCGACCGCCTCGACGAAGCCGGTCTCCTGGAGATCGCCCGCAAGCACACCGACCTGCCCGCCGAACCCTTCGTCGACTCCCTCATCCACGCGGCGCAGGGCCTCGCCGCGGACTGGGGCGGCCTGGCCGACGACGTCGCCGTACTCCACCTCGAATGGAACACCCCCACGTGACCTCCCCCGCACAGCAGGCAGCGAAGTCCCGAGTACGGGCCCCGGACCGCCGCGTCCCGAGCCTGCAGGGCTGGCTGACCACCGTGCTGGCCGTGCTGGCCCTCATGGTCGTCGGCACGGGCGCCCTCGGAGCCGCCCTCCTGTCGCACACGACCACGGCCGGAAACCGCCTCGTCGACGGGATCCTGCCCGCCCAGCGGGACGCGCTCCGCCTGGAGACGGCCCTCCTGGACCAGGAGACGGGCGTCCGCGGCTACCTGCTGGCCGACGAACGCGCGCTGCTGGAGCCGTACGAACGCGGCCTGGTCAACGAGCGCAAGGCCACCGAGCGCCTGGCGACGGTCCTCGACGGCGAGGCCGGCGTACGCGGGGACCTGGCGGCCGTCGAGGAGGCCGCGCGGGTCTGGCGCGACGAGTTCGCGATCCCCGCCATCACTTCCGTGGACAGTGGCAGCCCCCCACCCTCGCTCCAGGCCGGCAAGGACCGCTTCGACGAGGTCCGCCGGCGGATCACCGCGCAACAAGCACGCCTGGACCGCATCCAGTCCGAAGCACGCACCACGTTCGGCGAAGCGCGCACACAGCGCGACCACATCCTCCTGGCCATCATCGTGGCCTTCCTGCTGACGGGCGGCTGTCTCGCGGTTCTGCTCCACGTGGGCGTGCTGCGGCCGTTGGGCCTGGTACGGACCGCCTCCCAGCGCGTCGCCGACGGAGCCTTCGAGGAGGAGATCCCCTTGCGGGGCCCCTCCGACCTACGGGCCCTGGCGCGCGCGGTGGAAGCCATGCGCCACCGCACCGTCGCCGAGCTGAACGCGTCACGTCGCACCGCCGAGCGACTCGACCGGACGGCCGCCGAACTCGACGCGCAGGCGGCGGAGCTGCGCCGTTCCAACGCCGAGTTGGAGCAGTTCGCGTACGTGGCCTCGCACGACCTCCAGGAACCGCTGCGCAAGGTGGCCTCCTTCTGCCAGCTGCTGGAGAAGCGCTACGGGGACCAGCTCGACGCCCGAGGCACCCAATACATCAACTTCGCCGTGGACGGCGCCAAGCGCATGCAGGTGCTCATCAACGACCTGCTGACCTTCTCCCGGGTGGGGCGGGTCCAGGACGCGCGCGAGACGGTCGCGCTGGACGGCGCCCTGGACCGGGCGTTGCGCAACCTGGCCGCCGCCGTGGAGGAGAGCGGTGCCGAGATCACCCGGCCCGAGCGGCTCCCGGACGTGGTGGGTGACCCCACGCTCCTGACGATGCTCTGGCAGAACCTGATCGGCAACGCCGTCAAGTTCCGCTCGCCCGACCGCGTTCCGCACGTCGAGGTCACGGAGGTCGACGACCCCGCCGTGGAACCGGGCTTCAGGACCTTCGCCGTCACCGACAACGGCATCGGTGTTCCCGCCGAGTTCGCCGAGAAGGTCTTCGTCATCTTCCAACGGCTGCACGCCCGGGAGACGTACGGCGGAACGGGAATCGGCCTCTCGCTCTGCAAGAAGATCGTCGAGCACGCCGGCGGCCACATCCGGATCGACACCGCCCACACCGGGGGCACCCGGATCGTCTTCACCCTGCCCGTCGCCGCTGACGTCGCCGCTGACGTCGCCGCTGACGCCGCGCCGCTCCCCGTATCCACCGAAGGAAACCGCCGATGAGCATGCCCACCGACCGGCCGCAGGCCGCCCCCGCCGAAGTCCTGCTGGTCGAGGACGACGCGGGCGACGAGCTGATGACCCGCGAGGCCTTCGAGGACAACAAGATCGGGAACGTGCTGCACGTGGTGCGCGACGGCTTGGAGGCGCTGGACTTCCTCTACCGCCGGGGCGAGCACGCGGACGCGCCCCGCCCCGACCTGATCCTGCTCGACCTGAACCTGCCCAAGTACGACGGCCGGCAGGTGCTCGAACAGATCAAGACGGACCCGGAGCTGAGCCACATCCCGGTGGTCGTGCTCACCACCTCGGCCGCCGAGGAGGACATCCTGCGCAGCTACAAGCTCCACGCGAACGCCTACGTGACGAAGCCGGTCGACCTCGACCAGTTCGTCAGGGCGATCCAGCAGATCGACGACTTCTTCATCACCGTCGTCAAGCTGCCCCGCACACGGTGAGGACCGGACACACAGGCGACGAGCCGCAAGCGCACGAAGGAATGTGGGGAAGACGGCCATGAGCTGGGACACGCACGAAGCCGAGGCACGCAGTCACGTCGAGACGCGATCCGAAGGGGATGTGCGCATCGTCGTGATGGCGGGTGAGTTCGACATGGACACCGTGGCCGAGCTACGGATCGCGATGGATCCCCGGGCATCGGGTGTCGCCCGGTTCGTCCTGGACGTCGCCGGGGTGACCTTCATCGACTCGACCGCGCTCAGCGTCCTGCTGCAACCCGCGCTGGAGCGGCCGGTGGTCCTGGCGGGGACCGTACCACCCCGCATGGCCCGGATCCTGGAGATCACCGGGGCCGACCTGGCGTTCGCCACCGCGCCCGGCGTGGCCGAGGCGACGACCATGGTCGTTCCACCCCGCAGCCGCTGATCGCCGCCACGGAGAGGAGGCGAAGGGCACCCGGCGGCGTTTGAGACCCGCGATCCGGGCCAGAAGGGCATCCGACAACCATCGGTTCCGCCGCGGGTCCTACCCGCGAGCGGGCCGCAACCACGGCGCGCGGCGCCCGGCCCGAGGAGCCCTTGATGACACACACCGAAGTCACCGACACCGAAGTCGCCGAGATACGAACCGCCGTTGCCGGAGCCGACCGCACCGCGCCGTCACCCCTGCCCGGGCCCGCCGCCACCCCGGCCGACGAGCGCATCCACCGCATCCGCCGCCGACTGGAGCGGCTGATCGGCATCGCCGCGACCGAGGGGAACTCCGTACGCCCCCTGCGCAACGGCGACGAGATCTTCACCGCGATGCTCGAGGCCATCGGCTCCGCCCGCCACACGATCGACATGATGACCTTCGTCTACTGGAAGGGCTCCATCGCCCGCCGGTTCGCCGAGGCCCTCGCCGAGCGCGCACGAGAAGGCGTACGGGTGCGGTTGCTTCTCGACGGCTTCGGCAGCCGCCTGATCGAGCAGGACCTGCTGGACCGGATGGACGAGGCCGGGGTCGACATCGCCTGGTTCCGCAGACCCGCCTTCCTCTCCCCGCTCAAGCAGAACCACCGCTGCCACCGCAAGGTCCTCGTCGTCGACGAGCACACCGCCTTCACCGGCGGCGTGGGCATCGCGGAGGAATGGTGCGGCGACGCCCGCGGCCCGCGCGAATGGCGCGACACGCACGCCGAGGTCCGGGGGCCCGCCGTCGACGGGATCGCCGCGGCCTTCGCCCAGAACTGGGCCGAGTGCCACCCCGAACTCTTCGACGCGCGCGACCGCTTCGTGCCCCATGAGCCCGCCGGTTCCGCCATCGTCCAGGTGGTGCGCGGCTCGGCCGCCTTCGGCTGGCAGGACATGCAGACGCTGATGCGGGTGATCCTCGAATCGGCCGAGGAGCGCGTGCGCCTGGCGACCGCCTACTTCGCTCCCGACGACTTCTTCGTCGACCTGCTCAGCGCCACGGCCCGCAGGGGCGTCACGGTCGAGATCCTGCTGCCCGGGCCGCACACCGACAAGCGGGTGTGCCAACTCGCGGGCCGGCACCACTACGAGGCGCTCACCGCCGCCGGCGTGCACATCCACGAGTACCAGCCGACGATGATGCACGCCAAGATCATGACCATGGACGGGGTGGTCTCCCTCATCGGCTCGTCGAACTTCAACCGCCGCTCCCTCGACCACGACGAGGAGGTCATGCTCGCCGTGATGGACCCGGACGTCACGCGGACCCTGGACGAGCACTACGACCAGGACCTGGGGGCCTGCGAGCGGATCGCCGGCACGCGCTGGAAGCGGCGCTCCCTCCTGCACCGCGCACAGGAGCTGTCGGTGCGCCCGCTGCGCCGCTTCCTGTGAGGGGCCGGCCCCTCAGGCGAGGCGCAGAACGGTACTGATCGTCTTGCCGTGGGGGTGCGTACGGCAGTCCACCCGCTCGGCGAGGCGCTGGACGAGCGGCCAGCCGTACCCGCCCGGGCGCTCGACCGTCCCCGTACGAGGGGCGGGCAGCCTGGGGTCCGCGTCGCCGATGGACAGGAGCAGGACGTCATCGGCGATGGCGGCTCGGAAGGCGGTGACGCCGCCGCCGTGGCGGATCGCGTTGGTGACGAGTTCCGAGGTGACCAGCAGGGCGTCCGCCGCGGTGACGCTGTCGAGACCCACGCCGGCCAGCCGCAGCACCTCGCAGACCCGCGCGCGGGCGGCGGCCGCGGATTCCGGCGGGCGGCCCGGCCGCTGCTCGTCGGGGCTCGGGGAGTCTTCGGAGGCGGGTGAGGTGTTCATGGCGTCATCGCTGTCTCCAGACAGTCCGCCATACGGAAGGCGGAGGCGGCCCCGGTGACCTCGAACAGCCGCCGCACCGCCGCCTGCAGCGGGCCGGCGAGGACCAGGGTCACTCCCGCGGCCCGGTGGGCCCGCTGGGCGTCGAACAGGGCGTGCAGGACGGAGGAGTCCGCGAACCGAGTACGGGAGAGGTCCACCACCGTGAGCGCGAGGCCGCTCGCCGCCGTTGCCGCGAGCGCCCGGGCCAGGGCGGGCGCATGGTCCTCGTCGATCTCACCGCGCAGGCTGACGAGCGCTACGCCTCGGTCGATGGTCGTCGTGACGACCGCTTCTTCTCCGGTCACCCCGACATCCTCCTACACCCGGGGCCCAGGAGGCCACGGAGTCCCTCCCGCGCGTACGTGACCTGCCCCCGCCATCCGCGCGGGTGACGGCTCGTCACCCTGCCGTACGGGGGCCCGGTTGCGGCGGGCGCGGTACATGGAGGATGGTTGCCGCAGGGCAATGATGTTTCCGTCTTGGTTTCCGTCTGGACGAAGAGGTGAGGGGTTCGCACAGCGGGCCTTCGATGTGTGGTTCCTTCCCCGCAGATGACATCCGGTTCACCGGCAGCGGACTTCCGGTGGAGCGAGGCCCCGTACCCCGTGCTCGCGGTCGGTCCCCAGGCGCACCTGGTGTTCGTCAACGAGGCGGCCCGAGTGGTCTTCCCGCGAGCCCGACCGGGTGTGAACCTGGCCGACGCGGTGCCCGCGTGGCTGGCATCGGCCCACGCGCGGCACGCGGCCGACGACGTGCCCGCGGCGCGGCGGTCGGCCGACGGGGCGGACCGGGCCGTGCGGGGACCGGTGGGCGAGGGGTCGTTCGAGGCACGTCCCACGGTCCGTGACGACGGCACGGTGGTGTGGTGGCTGGTGGACGACACCGGACACCGGGTCGCCCGGGAGGCACTGCGGACGGAGCGGGAGCGCACGGCGTTCCTGGTCCGCTCGTCCAACCTGTTGCTGTCCTCGCTGAACCTCGACCGCTGCATGGACGTCACCGCGCAGCTGGCGGCGGAGCACCTCACGGACGCGGCCCTGGTCATCGCCCCCGCACGCGGCTCCGAGCTGCCGGTGGTGACCTGCGTCCGCGGCGGCACCCCGTCGGTGGAATTCCTGGCCGTCGACCCCGGCGCGGTACCGGGGCTGGCCGAGGCCCTGCAGGGGTTCCCGCCCGTCCCGTCCCGGTGGATCGACCCCGGCGCCGCGCCGACCTGGCTGGTTCCGGACGACCTCGACGGCGTGGGGTCGATCGTCATCACGCCGCTGCCCGGCCACGGGGTGCCCGCCGGCGCCCTGGTCCTCCTGCGCGGCACCGGCGCCCCCGCCTTCACCGAGAGCGAGGAGGTCTTCGCGCGGCTGTTCGCCGCCCGTGCCGGCGCGGCGATGTCGGCGGCCCGCCTCTACGCCGAGCAGGCGTCGATCACCGACACCCTGATGCGGGAGCTGCTGCCGCCCGTCCTGCACCAGGTCGCCGGAGTGGAGTACGCGGGCGGCTACCGCCCCGCGAAGGACCACGAACGGGTCGGCGGCGACTTCTACGACGTCCACCCCGCCACCGCTGACGGCGACGCGTCGCTCGTGGTGTTCGGCGACGTCTGCGGCAAGGGGCTCGAGGCCGCCGTCATGACCGGGAAGATCCGCAACACCCTGCACGCGCTGCTGCCCATGGCGGACGACCACCAGCGGATGCTCAGCCTGCTGAACTCCGCACTGCTGAACTCCGAGAGCACCCGGTTCGCGACGATGGTGCTGGCCTCCGCGGCCCGTGACGGCAACAACGTACGGCTTCGGCTGACCAGCGCCGGCCACCCCGCCCCCCTCGTCCTGCGCTCCGACGGACGCATCGAGCCGGCCCCCACGAAAGGCACCCTGGTGGGCGTGCTGCCGGACATCTCCACCGAGACGGTCTCGGTGACCCTGGCACCCGGCGACGCCTGCGTCCTGTACACCGACGGGATCAGCGAGGCACGCGGCGGCCCGCTGGGCGACGTGATGTTCGGCGAGGAGCGACTGCAACGAGCCCTGTCGGAGTGCGCCGCCATACCCGCCGAGGCAGTGGTGGAACACGTGCAGATGATCGCCTCGCAGTGGGTGGGCGGCGGTAGGCACGACGACATGGCGATCGTGGTGATCTCCGCACCGCGAACCAATCACCTCAGCGCGGTGGACGGCCACACCCGGGGAAGGTTCACCGCATGACTCCACAGCACGGCACGGCCCCCACCACCCGCACCACCCGCACGGAGGCCCTGGCCGAGCGGGTATGGGAAGCCGTCATGGCCCTCGACGAACCCGCCGCGGTCCGGGCCGTCGTCCAGGCGCTCGACGACCGCCTCGACCCCGAGGCGGTCCTGCTGGACGTGATCGGTCCCGTGCAGGGGCGGGTGGGCGAGGAATGGGCCGCGAACCGCATCACCGTCGCCCAGGAACACGCCGCGACCGCCATCAACGATCGGGCCGTCGCGGCACTGGCCCTGCACCCCGCGGCACGGACGGAGCCCCACCGGGGCCGCATCACGGTGGCCTGTGTGGACGGCGAATGGCACGCCCTGCCCGCGCGGCTGCTCGCCGAGGTGCTGCGGATGCGCGGGTGGCGCGTCGACTACCTCGGCGCCCAGGTACCCACCCCGCACCTGCTCGCCCACCTGCACCGCACCGGGCCCGACGCGGTGGCCCTCTCCAGCTCCGTCCCCACCCGCCTGCCCACCGCACACGCCACGATCACCGCCTGCCAGGCCGTCGGGACCCCCGTCATCGTCGGCGGAGCCGCGTTCGGCCCCGGCGGCCGCTACGCGCGTCTGCTGGGCGCGGACGCGTGGGCGCCCGATGCCCGCACCGCCGCCGACGACCTGGCCCGCGGGCCGCTGCCCCAACCCCGCCCCGGCCACCAAATGATCGACGACCTACCGCACTTGAAGGACCAGGAGTACACCCTCGTCGCCCGCAGCCGGCCCCGCCTGGTCCGCGAGGTCCTCGTCGAGCTGGAGGACGCCTACCCGGCCCTGCGCGACTACACGGACGTACAGCGTGAACGCACCGCCGAAGACCTCTCCCACATCGTGGAGTTCCTCGCCACCGCCCTGTACACCGGCGACGAGGAACTGTTCTGCGGTTTCCTGCTCTGGACCGCGGACGTCCTGAACGCCCGCCGCGTCCCGGCCGCCTCCCTGCTGCCCGCCCTGACGCTGCTGCGCCGCCGGCTCGGCGACTTCCCGAGAGCCTGCGCCGTGCTCCGCGCCGGCGCCGCTCGCCTCACCCGCCGCGACGTCGCCCGGACCGCCGAATGACGCACTCGCCCGCCACCCCGCTCCGCCTGTCGTGCCGACATGTCGAGGACACCCTGCGCGTAGAACTCCGGGGCGATCTCGACCGCCGGTACGCCGACCTCCTCGTCGAGGCCGTCAGCGGCGCGCTGTCCGACCACCGTCGGCCGCGCACGGTGCGGCTGGACTGCACCGGCCTGACCACCGTCGACCCGAGCGGCCTGTCAGCCCTGTTGATGGTCCGCCGCCGTACCGACGAGGCCGGCGCGGTCCTGCACCTCGTCGGGCGGCCCCCGCAGCTGGAAAGGCTGTTGGAGCTGACCGGCACGCTCTCCCACCTCACGGCCCGCCCCGGAACCCGCGCCCCGCAGGCCGGCCCCACCGAGGACCCCGCCCGCGGCCATGCAGCGCACCGTCCGGAACGGTGAGCTTGAACTTGCTGCCGGTGACCGTCCGCACACCGCCCAGGAACCGGAGCAGCGCAGGGCGTGAGGTCGGGGCGGCAGGGGTGCTCGGGGCTGTCTCGGACATGACCAGCCCTCCTTCGGGTCAGGGTCCGGTCGCGGCTTTCACCATCCACTCCGGACCCCGCCGCCGGGAGGGGCCCGACAGGCCCCGGCTGGGGGCCGTCCGGCCCATGCGCGCCGCCGTCCGAGGAGTCAGGCTGGCGATACCGATACCTGACGAGACAGGAAGGGAAGGGCGGCGTCATGAAGGCACTCGTCTTCCACGGCCCGGGGCAGACCTCCTGGCAGGACGTTCCGGACCCGAGCATCAAGGACGCCGCCGATGCGGTGGTCCGCGTCGACGCGGTCACCATCTGCGGCACCGACCTGCACATCATCAAGGGTGACGTTCCCGAGGTGACCCCGGGCCGCATTCTGGGCCACGAAGCGGTCGGTACCGTCGTCGAGACCGGCGGTGACGTCCGCAGTGTCCGTCCCGGCGACCGGGTGCTGATTTCCTGCATCTCCTCCTGCGGCCGCTGCCGGTTCTGCCGCGAGGGCCACTACGGCCAGTGCCGCGGAGGCGGCGGCTGGGTCCTGGGCCACACCATCGACGGCACGCAGGCCGAGTACGTCCGCGTGCCCTTCGCGGACCTGTCCGTGCACCCGCTGCCCAGCGCAGTCGACAGCTATGACGCCGTACTGCTCGCCGACATCTTCCCCACCTCCTACGAGGTGGGCGTCCTGAACGGCAAGGTCCAGCCCGGCGACACGGTGGTCGTGGTCGGCGTCGGCCCCATCGGCCTGGCCGCCATCGCGACCGCCCAGCTCTACAGCCCCGGCCGGATCATCGCCGTCGACCTCGCCGACTCCCGGCTGGCCGCCGCCCGCGAACTGGGCGCGGACGCGACGGCACGTGCGGACGAGCAGCCCGAGCAGCTGGTCGAGGACCTGACCGACGGGCTCGGGGCCGATGTCGTCATGGAGGCGGTCGGCGTGCCGGAAGCCTTCGAGATGTGCACGAGGATGGTCCGCCCCGGCGGCCACGTCGCCAACATCGGCGTTCACGGCAAGCCTGCCACCCTCCACCTCGAAGACCTCTGGATCAAGGACGTCACCCTCACCACCGGCCTCGTCGACACCTACTCGACACCGATGCTGCTGAAGATGGTGGCCGCCGGCCGCCTCCCCGCGGCCTCGCTGATCACCCACCGCTTCGAGCTCGGGCAGATGGAGGAGGCGTACGACGTCTTCTCGCGCGCAGCCGAGACCGGAGCCCTCAAGGTGGCGCTGGGCGGCCCGCGGCACGACACCCTGACCGTGCAGACCCCGGGGAAGTGACCGTCATGCCCAGCACGGCACCCAAGCCCGCACAGGACGTCGGACGCACCGACCTGGGCCGGCGCATCGCCGCCCGGCGCGTAGGACTCGGCCTCACCCGCGAGCAGGTGGGCGATCGCTGCGGGGCGGACGCCTCGTACATCGCCTACCTGGAGGAGCGGGCCGCCGACCCCGGCGCCGGTTCGCTGCTACGGCTCGCCGACGCGCTGGGGACCACCGTCGCCGAACTGACCGGTGCCACCGTGGATCAACCGCCGGGCCGAGGGACCGCCTGGCGGGACACCGAACTCGTGGAGCTCGGTGAGGCGGAATGCCGTCGGCTGCTCTCGACCCACGGCATAGGCCGCGTCGCGATCTGCACCGCCGTAGGACCCGCGATCGTCCCGGTCAACTACGTCGTCGCCGGGGACGACATCGCCTTCCGGACCTCCGGCGAGGCGCTGCTCGCCCGTGCCGCGGGCACCGAGGTGGCGTTCGAGGTCGACCACATCGACGACGCGATGAAGCAGGGCTGGAGCGTGATGGTTGTCGGCGAAGTCGCCGGCGTCACCGACGGCGATGCCCGGCAGCGCCTGGACGCCCTCGCACGCTCCCTGCCCTGGGCGGGCGGACACCGTACGCACTGGATGTCGGTCACCCCCGTCCGGGTCACCGGCCGTCGCGTGGTCCGTCAGTGAAACCGATCCGTGCCGTCGTCCTCGACACCGACGGCGTCCTGCTCGATTCCGCGGTGCTCCACGCGGCCGCTCGGAAGACCGCCTTCGACGGCTGCCTGGACCGATGTCAGGTGCCCGGATCGAGCGGAGGCGCAGAGCCTTCCGCGCGGAGCAGACTGAGAGCACGGAAGCGAAGGACCACTCGGGGCTCTACGGCGGATCGGTCCGGCCGAAGCGGCCGGTGATGAGTGGGAACGGAGAGTCGTCATGACGCAGAAGAGCGTGCTCGTGGCCTACGGCAGCAAGCACGGCGCGACGGCCGGCATCGCCTCACAGATCGGCCGGACCCTCCGGGAGGACGGCGTCGATGCCACCGTGCTTCCCGCCGACGACGTGAACGACGTACGGGGCTACGACGCCGTGGTGCTGGGCGGGGCCCCCTACGCCGGTCACTGGAGCGGCAAGGCCAAGCGCTGCGCGAAACGCAACGCCGACCACCTCGAACACCGGCCGGTCCGGCTGTTCTGCAGTGGCCCGGTCGACAGCAGCGCAGAGCAGCACGGGATTCCGCCCGTGCCCGCTGTGGCCCGGGAGATGGAGCGAATCGGGGCGCGCGAGCACCGGACCTTCGGCAGCGTCACCTCGTGCACGCCGGGATTCATCGCCCGGGCCATGGTCCGGGCGGGCAAGGGCGGAGACTTCCGCAATCCGGAGCAGATCCGGAGCGGGGCCCATCACATCAGTGCCGAACTCACCGCTGCCCACTGAGCGGCCGCTCCGTTGCAGCGCGGAGGTGCGACATGTTCCACCGAAGCTCGTCCGGACCAGGGCACAGGGGTTCACAGGACGCCCCCACGAATCGACAGCACAGGCACCATGCGCGGGCCAACCCGCTCCGGCGGGCGACGGATCGTACGCGCAGCCGCTGGCTCGTCATCTTCGTGCTGTCGTGCCTTCTCGCCGTGGCCTGTGGGGTCGAGGTGGGACTGACCACCATGGACAACGGACTGCGTGCGGCCGCGGAGCAGGCACGGCACCACCATCCGGTGAAAGCGACCACGATCGGCGAACCCGCGCGCCACGTCTCGACCCGGGCCGGCGCCGCCACCACAACAGCCCGTGTGGAGTGGGAATTTCCCGCGGGCTCCCACCACGCCTCCGCCCTCCCCGTCCTGGCAGGGACACCCGTGGGGCACACCGTCACGCTGTGGGTCGACGACACCGGCGCGGTGACCTCGGCCCCCCGAACCGGGGCCGAAGCGGCGTCGGACGCAGTTGCGGCGGGAGCGGGCAGCGCGGGCCTGATCACACTCGCGGGCGCCGGCGTCGTCCTCCTGCGGCTTCGCCGCCTCGAAGCACGCAACCTCGCGGAGTGGGAGCACGGATGGGAACGCGTCGAACCAGGCTGGTTCGGGCGGCCGCGGCACGGCCGGGGGGCCGGTGACGACTGAGGCGCCCGCACGCCCGGAGGTCGCCGAGCTGGGCCCACAGCTCAGCGGCGCCCTTGACCCTTCGGAGCCCCTACCGCCGTTGCGTCGCGAACGGGAACGGGGAGAGGGGACTGCGGGATCGTGAGGCGGTGCGTCGCTCGGCCGACCGAGGGGGCATCGCGGCGGATCTGTCCATGCTCACCGGGGAGTCGGCTCCGGCCGACCGACGACGTCGAAGAATTCCGCGACCGCTCTGCGGGGAGTTGCCGGCCCCTGGGGCCCGTAGCCCAGCCGGATGACCATCTGCACGTGCCCCATCGGCGCGAGGGGATCCCGCACCGTCCAGCGGAGCTCGGGCCATTCCAGAGGCTGCGAAGTCATCGAGTTGACGAGGCCGTCGGCGGTGGCCTGGAGCAGGACGCGTTCCAGAGCCTGTCCCGCACGGAGCCAGTCCGTAGGGGTGTCCTCGGACGTGCCCAGCAGGGCGATCTGAGGATGCTCCTCGAAAACGGCCCAGCCACGCCCTGACACGGGCTGTGACCGGCCGAAGTCACGGACCGGGGAGGACCTGCCGGAGGGGCGGGGGCCGAACGCGGACACAGGGATGCCGTCGCTCCGCTCCTGTTCGCCGCCGTCCGCCGCATGTGTCCACGCGGACGTTTCGTCTCGGAGCGCCGGGTCAATGGCTTCACGGTGCTCGGAGTCGCGGACCACACCGAGCACGGTCTCGGTGTGCCAGGCGTCCGGCACGACCAGACGGCAGCCCTCCAACCGGGCGGCGGCGCACAGAGCGTCCAGCAGGGGAGTCGGGATCCGCTCCTCGGTGAACGGGAACCGGCTGGAGTGCCGGCTTCGAACGGCTGGATGCAGCGGGATCAGATCCCGATCGGCCTCAGAGGAGGACCGGAACCGGATCCGGGCGAGCAGCCAGGGGTCGAGACCGTCGGGAAGGAGCTCCGCGATCGCGGGACAGCCCGCTGACGCTGCCGATACCCGCAGGTTGAACAGCGCCGCGCCGCAGCCCAGATGGAGGGCGCGGTGGTCAGGGTCGGCGCGCGGCATCGCCCGTTCGGGATCGCCACGCAGTTCGAGTACCGCGGTGTCCGGCCGGAGAACGAACTTCCAGGGCTGGGCGTTGTGCATGGAAGGCGCCGCGACGGCGTCTTCGATGAGGGGAATGACGCTCTCGGCGTCCAAGCGCTGTGCGGACACGGGACAGTTCCTCTCTGTGCGTGCGGCCTCAGTCGTGGGCGATGACGGCGGGCCGGCCGGAAAGGCATCGAGTGGTGATCTCCGTACGGGGATGGCGGCCCCGCAGCTCCTGTGCCGCTTCGGCGAGTGCCTCGTCGGCCCACCGGTCGACCTTCTCGCGGCCCATCCGGGGGATCGCCGGGGCCATGGGCCAATCGACGGCGTGGACCAAGCGAAGCGGAACGTTCCGTAGAACGGCCTCCTGGGCGCCCCAGCGCGCTGCTGCCCGGCTCTCGGGCGAACCGTCGACGCCGACGGTCACATGGTGTCTCATGGCATGCCCTCCTCCGTTTCACACGGTTGCGTGTGCCGTACCTCCAGAGTCACCCCGATCCGGGAATGGGAGAGCGGGACCATGTGGCCCTGCCCAGGACCGACCGGCCCCGTCCCTACCCCCCGTCCCTACCCCCGTCCTCGGGACCACCCGTGCCAGTCCTTCGCCGTCAGGGCGTCCCGGCCCCGCCGGTCACCACGGCATGCTCCGGGACGCTCGCGTCGGAGGGGCGAGCAACGAATCGTCGATGCGGCCGGTGACTCTGGACGAGACCGCCACCACACCCTCGAGCTGTTCGACCAGACGGACCAGGACCGGAACCTGGCTCTGTCGGTCCACCACGCCGGACAACGCGACGACCCCGTCCACGACGTGCACCTCGACCACGTCGGCACGCACGTCGAGGACGTCGCGGAGGACGTCATCGATCACCCGGCGCCGGATCTCGGCGTCCGGACGGAGGAAGAGCCGAAGCAGGTCACGCCGCGTGACGATACCGACGAGACGTTCCTCCTCGTCCACGACGGGAAGGCGTTCCACGCTACGGCGTGTCATGAGGCGTGCCGCGTCGGCCGCGGTCTCTTCCGCGTGGACGGTCACCGCCGGGGTGGACATCACCTCGCCCGCCGTGACTTCGGCGAAGGGGGAGGCCTCGGAGCGTGGGGCGACAGGCGCTCCCTGCCTGATCAGGAGATCGGTCTCGGAGACGACGCCGACGACCCGGTCCTCGTCGTCGACCACGGGCAGCCCGCTGATGTCGTGCTGTGCGAGCAATTTCGCAACATCCTTGAAGGAGGTGGCCGACACCACGGCCACAACCTCGTCCGTCATCAGGTCTCCCACCTTGATGTGCTTCATGGAGGCCCTCCTGCCTTCTCGCGCCGCCCGCGGCGGCCCCGCTGCCTGGGGATTCACGGTCAACCTTCCGCCACATCCGGCGACGGCGAGCAGGGCCGAACGGTCCTCCGCGGGGACCGTTCGGGTCAGCTTCGGGCGACGGTCGGCGCCGGGAGAGCCCGATGGGGACCTTTGGCCCCGAACGTGACCCTGATCGGCCCTCCGGGCGAGGGCAGACCGGTGTCAGCGTGGTACCTGCCCTTACCGGCTCGGCGAGGAGGAACCATGGAAGGGACCATCCGGCACCCGGACGTCAGCTCGGTCATCGTGGGGGTCGACGGCTCCGACTCCGCGCGCACGGCGGCGATGTGGGCCGCTGCGGAGGCCGTACGCCGTGACCGTCCGCTGCACATCGTGTACGGGGCCGACACCGACGGGCGGACCCTCTACCTGTCGGCCGAGACCGTGGAACAGGTCCGGCACGCCGGTCGTGGATTGCTCGACGAAACGGCTGAGGCGGTCAGGGCCGAATTTCCGAGCGCGCACGTCACCACGGAATTCAGCCGAAGTGATCCGGTGACAGCCCTGCACCGGGCCGCCGCCCTGCACGGCACCATCGTGGTGGGCAACCGAGGCCGGGGCGGCTTCGGCTCCCTCCTGCTCGGCTCGGTGGGTCTCAAGACCGCGGCGGGCGCCAAGACCCCGATGATCGTGGTCAGAGGAGCCGGGGAAGCCGACGAGGCAGGGGTCGTCGTTGTCGGCGTCCGGGACGAGCACGACCTCGAATGCGCGCAGTACGCCGCGCGTGAGGCCGAGCTGCGCAAGGCGTCTCTGCGGCTGCTGCACGTGTGGAACATGCTGCAGTCCGTCGGGGACGTCGCGAAGCTGAAAGCCGTCACGGACCGGATCCGCGACGAATACCCGGACCTCACCGTCCAGGCGGACGCGGAGAAGAGCGTGTCCGTGGCAGGCATCCTCGTCGAGGCATCGCATCATGCGGACCTGCTGGTCATGGGCGGCCGTCGCTCGCCCGGATACATCGGCCCCACCCTTGGGCGGGTCACCCACACTTTGGTCCACCACGCGCACTGCCCCGTGCTCCTGGTTCCCCGGCACGGTCAAGAGCTCTGGAGCGCGTCGTGAGCGGGAAGACCGGCGCAGGCCGCGCCTGAACCTGGTCGTTGCCGTTCCTCCGCGGTACGACACCCACCACGCCGCCACCCGTGACAACCCGATCCCCGTGCGGGTGGCCGTGGAGACCAACGAGGACAGCGGTCCCTGGCAGGTGCTGCTCCAGCACGGCGAGCCGAGCACGGGCAGGCTGTCCATTCCCGCCCGCGGGCTCGTCCTGAGGACGAGCGGCCTCCTCGCCTGCACCGCGACCGCGACCGCGGCCCCGGGCGGCCCTCCCACCGCACAGGGCCGTCGGGAGGTGGGCCCGGCACCGTCGATCCGGTCAGACGCGGCGTCGCCGTCAGTACGGCCAGGACCAGTCCACGATCTCCGGCAGGTCAGTGCCGTGGGCGCGGATCCAGTCGTGGTGGCGGATCCGCTGGTCGGCCATGTTCTGCCGCAGGGCCGCGGCGCGTCCGGCCAGGCCGGGGACGCGGTCGATCACGTCCATGACCAGGCGGTACCGGTCGAGGTCGTTGCGCACCACCATGTCGAAGGGCGTGGTGGTGGTCCCCGACTCCTTGTAGCCGCGGACGTGCAGGTGCGGGTGGCCGGTCCGGCGGTAGGCGAGCCGGTGGATCAGCCACGGGTAGCCGTGGTACGCGAAGATCACGGGTGTGTCCGCGGTGAACAGGGAGTCGTACTCGATGTCCGTCATTCCGTGCGGGTGTTCCTCCCGGGGCATCAGCCGTGCGATGTCGACGACATTGACGACCCGGACGGCCAAGGACGGCAGGTGCTCGCGCAGCAGAGCCGCAGCGGCGAGCACCTCCTGGGTCGGAACGTCACCCGCGCAGGCCAGCACCACGTCCGGCTCGCCCGTGCCGTCGTCCGTCCCCGCCCAGTCCCAGATACCGGCGCCGCGGGCGCAGTGGGTCCGGGCCTCGTCCATCGTCAGCCAGTCGAAGCAGGGCTGTTTGCCCGCGACGATCACGTTCACCTGGTCCCGGCTGCGCAGGACGTGGTCGGCCACCACGAGGAGGGTGTTCGCGTCCGGCGGGAAGTAGGCCCGTACGACCTCCGGACTCTTGTTCAGCACGTGGTCGACGAAACCGGGGTCCTGGTGGGAGAAGCCGTTGTGGTCCTGGCGCCAGACGTGCGAGGTCAGCAGGTAGTTGAGGGACGCGATCGGTGCCCGCCACGGAAGCGCGCGCGCCGTCCGCAGCCACTTCACGTGCTGGGCGACCATCGAGTCGACGATGTGCGCGAAGGCCTCGTACGTGGAGAAGAGCCCGTGCCGGCCGGTCAGCAGGTACCCCTCCAACCAACCCTGGCAGGTGTGCTCGGAGAGGATCTCCATCACCCGCCCGCCGCGCGCCAGATGCACGTCGGTGGGCTCGGTCTCCTCCTGCCACGCCTTGCCCGTGACGTCGAAGAGGTCGTCGAGCCGGTTGGACGCGGTCTCGTCCGGGCCGACGACGCGGAAGTCCCGCCTCTCCTCGGTCTCCCTCATCACGTCCGTCAGCAGGGCACCCAGTACCCGGGTGGGTTCGTGGAGCGAGCCGCCGTGCTTGTCCACCGCGACCGCGTGGGCATCGAGGTCCGGCAGCGGGAGCGGACGCAGCAGCCGCCCGCCGTCGGCGTGCGCCGTCGCGCCGAGGCGCAGGTCACCGGGCGGAACGCAGGCCAGGACCTGCTCCGTGGGGCGCCCCTCGGAGTCGAAGAGCTCCTGCGGCCGGTACGAACGCAGCCACCGCTCCAGCATCCTCAGGTGCTCGGGGTTCTCCCGTACGCCGGCCAGCGGGACCTGGTGGGCCCGCCAGGTGCCCTCGACGGGGTCGCCGTCCACGGTGGCCGGGCCCGTCCAGCCCTTGGGGGTCCGCAGGACGATCATGGGCCACGGGCGGCGGGCGAAATCGCCCTTGCCGATCCGAGCCTCGCGCCGAATCTCGGAGATGAGGTCCATGGCCCGGTCCATGGCCCTGGCCATGGCCTGGTGCACGCTGAGGGGATCGCTGCCCGTGACGTAGAGCGGCTCGTGGCCGTAGCCGCGCAGCAGGGAGTCCAGCTCCGTCTCGGGGATGCGGGCCAGGACGGTCGGGTTGGCGATCTTGTAGCCGTTGAGGTGGAGGATCGGCAGGACGGAGCCGTCGCGGACCGGGTCGAGGAACTTGTTCGAGTGCCAGGAGGCCGCGAGGGGTCCCGTCTCGGCCTCGCCGTCGCCGATGACGCACGCGACGAGCAGGTCGGGGTTGTCGAAGGCGGCGCCGTAGGCGTGCGCGAGGGAGTAGCCGAGTTCGCCGCCCTCGTGGATCGAGCCCGGGGTCTCGGGCGCCACATGACTGGGGACCCCGCCGGGGAAGGAGAACTGCCGGAACAGTTTCCGCATGCCCTCGCCGTCCCGGCCGATGTCCGGGTACGTCTCGGTGTACGAGCCCTCCAGCCAGGAGTTGGCCAGTACGGCGGGTCCGCCGTGCCCCGGTCCCCAGACGCACAGGGCCTCTTGGCCCCGCTCCCTGATCACCCGGTTGAGGTGGGTGTACACGAGGTCGAGGCCGGGGGAGGTGCCCCAGTGGCCGAGCAGTCGGGGCTTGATGTGCTCCGCTCGCAGCGGTTCGGTCAGCAGCGGGTTGTCCATCAGGTAGATCTGTCCGGCGACCAGGTAGTTGGCGGCGCGCCAGTGGGCGTCGAGCTCGGCGATCGGGTACTGCGTCATCTCCGCTCCTTCGTGGGGCAGACCGAGAAGTTCGTCGACTGGGCCGACACCGTCACGGTGCTCCTGACGGCAGTCGGCCGGCAGGGGAGGGTGGGCCCTGATGGAGGGACCATCGGCCCCTGCCGGCAGCGCCGAGGCGAGGACGAGGCTGAAGTTCGACGGCGCCAGTGTCCCGTCCCGCCGCCGAGATCCGCGCTCTGACCACGCCCCCGAGCCGGGGCAGTACGGAGGACGGGCCAGTGACCGAGACCGTTGTGGTGGGAATCGACGGATCCCCGGAGAGCCTCGCGGCAGCCGACTGGGGCGCACAGGAAGCCGTACGCCGACACGCGCACGCCCGAACTCACCCTGGACCCGTCGGGCGCTCCGAGGCCGCCCGGGCCAGGAGGAGGACGCCCCGCCCGTCCCCGGCGGCCGTGCCCAGGGGGACGGCCACCGCGGGTCCGAGGGCTGTCAGCTGCCCGGCGTCGCTGCCGTGGAGCGCGTCGGTGGCGAGGCCGCCCGAGGTGACCGGCCTGCCACCCTTGTACGCGGCGCCGGACAGGCTGCCCTCGACCGGGACGACCAGACCGCGCCGCACAGCAGGCCGTGGCCGGCGGGGAGCGACCCGATCCGGGTGATCTGCTCGTCGGACAGGCCGACGGTGAGGAACTGCGAGAGCGTCCGGCCGGCCCATCGTTCGGACCGATCGGCCCTCGCGGTCGGAACACACGCGCAGGATGATGGTGCCGGCGGCCCCGAGGAGTTCCATGCCCGCGTTTCACGGTTCGGTCCTGAAGCCGCCCGGCCTGGCCGGGTACCGGCGGAGTTGGCTGCGCGGCGATCTCCTGGCCGGGGTGACCGTCGCCGCGTATCTCGTGCCGCAGGTCATGGCCTACGCGGGTGTGGCCGGTCTGCCGCCCGTGACGGGCCTGTGGGCCGTACTCCCCGCCATGGTGCTCTACGCGCTGGTCGGCACCTCGCGGCTGCTGTCGGTGGGGCCCGAGTCCACCACCGCCCTGATGACCGCCGTGGCCGTGGGGCCGCTCGCGGCAGGTGACCCGGCGCGGTACGCCGTCCTCGCCGCCGGCCTCGCGGTGATCGTCGGGCTGCTGTGCGTGGTGGCCTGGGCGGCACGCCTGGGCTTCGTCGCGGACCTGCTCTCGCGACCCGTGCTCGTCGGCTATCTGGCGGGTGTGGCCGTGATCATGGTCGTGGACCAACTGCCCCGCCTCACGCGCGTGCCCGCCGACGGGGCCGGACTGGGCCGGGAGGCCTGGTCCTTCGTCCGGCACGTGCCCGACATCCACTGGCCCACGCTCGCCCTGGGCCTCGCTGCTCTGGCCTTCCTGTTCGCGGTTCCCCGGCTCTCCAAGGCGGTACCCGGCCCGCTGATCGCCCTGGTGCTCGCCACCGCGGCCGTGGCCGCGTTCGCCCTGGACGACCGGTACGGGATCAAGGTGATCGGACCCGTACCGGCGGGCCTGCCCGCACCGGCGCTCCCGTCCCTCACCGACCTCCCGGAACTGCTGCTGCCCGCGCTCGGAGTACTGATCGTCGGCTACTCGGACGTCGTACTCACGGCACGGGCCTTCATCTCCCACGACGACCCACAGCCGCTGCGTGCCAATCGCGAGCTGCTGGCCATGGGCGCCGCCAACCTCGGAGCCGGGGTACTGCACGGCTTTCCGGTGAGCAGCAGCGCGAGCCGCACCGCCCTCGCGGACTCGACGGGAGCCCGCAGCCAGGGATACTCGCTCGTGGCCGCCGTGGGCGTGCTGGCCGTGCTGTTGCTCTTCTCTCCGCTGCTGGCACACACGCCGTCCGCGGTCCTGGGCGCGGTGGTGATCTACGCGGCCGTACGCCTGATCGAGATCGGTGAGTTCCGCCGCCTGGCCCGCTTCCGGCGCCGCGAACTGCTCCTGGCGCTCGGTTGCACGGTGGGCGTACTGACCCTCGGCATCCTCTACGGAGTCCTCGTCGCGGTGGCCCTCTCCGTCGCGGAACTCCTGGCTCGCGTCGCCCGCCCCCACGACGCCGTCGAAGGCCTCGTCCCCGGCGTCGCGGGCATGCACGACGTCGACGACTACCAGCAGGCCCGGACCATCCCGGGCCTGCTGGTCTACCGCTACGACTCCCCGCTCTTCTTCGCCAACGCCGAGGACTTCCGCCGCCGCGCCCTGGCCGCCGTCGACGAGCAGGCCGAGCCCGTGGAGTGGTTCGTGCTCAACACCGAGGCCAATGTCGAGGTCGACATCACGGCCCTCGATGCCGTCGACGCCCTGCGCCGGGAGCTCGACCGGAGGGGCATCGTCTTCGCCCTGGCCCGCGTCAAACAGGAACTGCGTGCGGACCTGGACACGTACGGCCTCACCACGTCGGTGGGCGCGCACCGGATCTTCACCACGCTGCCCACGGCCGTCGCCGCCTACCGCGCGTGGCGGAACGGGGAGGGGCGGGACGCGGGTTCACACCGGTAGCCGGCGGCAGGGACCGTGGCGCCGGCACCTCGCCCGAGGCGGGGCGGCCCCCGCCCCGATGTCGGCTTCCCCGGGCGACGTCTCCCGGGAGAAGGGCGAAGCCGTCGTGAAGTGACACCCCACATGCCACACCGCGGCCTCGTGATGCGCCGTACGCTCGCCGCTTCGGAGGAGCCGGGCGGGTGGGCGCGGACGGGTCAGCGGCCGGCCGTGCCCGTGATCCGCGCGTACCCGAGGATGTGGCCGGACATGGTGAACGCGGCAACGGTCGGCGGCGTGGACGCGGGCAGACCGAGCGTGGGTACGTCGAGTGCGTACACCGTGATCTCGTAGTGGTGGGTGAGGTCGCCACTGGGCGGGCAGGGCCCCAGGTAGCCGGGCTTTCCGGAGTCTCCAATTCCGGTGATCGCGTCGGCCGGCAGTTGGGTGTCCACGCCGGTGTGACCGGTGGGGATGTCCCAGACGAGCCAGTGCCAGAATCCGGCTCCGGTGGGCGCGTCGGGGTCGAACATGGTGATCGCGTAGCTGCGGGTGGCCTGCGGAGCGCCACTCCACGACAGCCGGATCTGCCGGTTGTCGCCGGTGCAGCCGAAGGCGTCGGCCCAGGTGTCGGCCGGGAGCTCCTCGCCGTCGCGCAGGTCGGGGCTGGTCACCATGAAGCGTTCGGCGGAGTCGGGCACGCCCCTGCGGATCTTGGTGTATCCGTAGCCCGGACGATCGGTCGACGGCGTGGTGGGCTCGGGTTCTCCGGACGCGGTCAGGGCCACACCGGTGGCGAGCGCGGCACCGGCGACGACGGCCGTCGCCACGCCGGTGCGCAGGGACTTCTTCATCGGATCCTCCTGAATCTCGGTGGTGGACCGATGGTCCGGACCGGGCGGACAGTCGGGGAAGGCCCTCCGGATGCTGGTATGCGCCGTACCACTCTCCGCTGTGGACAGGGGGCCGCGGTGCGGGGCGATGATGAGGTGTGGTGCACATACGAACGGGGCGTAACGAGGCGCTGGCGCAGTTCCTGCGGGCCATGCGGGCGCGGCTGCGGCCGGACGAGGTGGGACTGGCGGACCAGGGACGTCGCCGCACACCCGGTCTGCGGCGGCAGGAGGTCGCCCAGCTGGCCGCCGTCAGCGTCGAGTGGTACGTCCGGCTGGAGCAGGGGCGGGCGAGCGCGCCCGGGACCGCGGTGCTCGACGCCCTCGCCGAGGCGCTACGGCTGTCGTCCGCCGAACGCCGGCACCTGCACGTGATAGCCCGCGGCGAGGCGCCGGTGCCCCGCCCCGTGTGCCTGCCGGCAAGTGAGTCGCTGCGCGCCCTGATGGACGGAATGCCCCTCCTGCCCGCCTACCTCGTCGACTTCAGGTTCGACGTACTGGCCCACAACAGCGCCGCGGCCGCGCTGTTCGGCGAGGACTTCGGCTCCGGCGTCACGGACAACGTGGCCCGGATGCTGTTCCTGTCGCCCCGCGTGCGGGAGATGCAGTTGGACTGGGCCCGGGTGGCCCGCGAGACGGTGGGCAACCTGCGTGCCACGCTCGCACGCCACCCCGACGAACCGCGGCTGCTGGAGGTGATCGGGGAACTGCGCTCGACCGGCGGGGAGTTCGCCCTTTGGTGGGACGACCACACGGTCAGACAGCGGGCTCATGGCACCAAACGGATCAGGCATCCCTCGGTCGGCGAACTGACCGTCCACTACGACACACTGGCCACCCTGGACGGGGCCGGGCAGTGCCTCATCGTCCTCACACCGGCCGACACGGCGGCCGAGACGTGTCTGCGCAGGCTGATGGTCGATCGCGCCGGCACCCTGGGCGGTCCCGGTCTGCACCCGCTGCCGACCGTCCAGGCCCGGCACCCCGAGGTGCCCGGTGGCAGTGCGCGGCCCGGGCCGGCTCCCCGCCGCCGGCCCGGCCGGCGGTGACCGCGCCCGCCGCGGCACCGTGGCGGATCACGCACCACACGTAGGGTGATTCCATGGAGATCAGAGAGTTGCAGTGGTTCGTGGCTCTTGCCGAGTGCGAGCACGTGACCTCCGCGGCCGAACGACTCAACATCGCTCAGCCCACCCTCTCCCGTGCGCTCGCCCGCCTGGAGAAGCGGATGGGGGTGGCGTTGTTCGACCGCAAGCAGAACCGGCTCCACCTCAACAAGTACGGTGAGGTGTTCCGGGCGCACGCGGTACGTGCCATCAGCGAGATGGACCGCGCGGAACAGCGCATCGCCACCCTGATCGATCCCGACACCGGGACCATCACCCTCGGCTTCCTCCACTCCTACGGGACCTGGCTGGTCCCCGCACTCCTCGCCGGGTACCACACGATCGCACCGGCGACCACGTTCGAGCTGCGCGGCAGCGCCGCGGACGCCGTCGTCGACGGGGTACGGCAAGGCAGGCTGGACCTCGGCATCACCAGTCCCCGCCCCGCCGACACCACCCTGCGCTGGACGCCGCTCCAGAACGAGCCGCTGTCCCTTCTCGTGCCCGTGGGCCACCGTCTCGCCTCCCACCACCGGGTACGGCTGGCCGAGCTGGCCGCGGAGGACTTCCTCGCGCTTCAGCCGGAGTTCGGCCTGCGCCAGGTCGCGGACAAGCTGTGCGAGGCGGCCGGCTTCACCCCGCGGATCGTCATGGAGTGCACCGAACTCAGCACGCTCCGCTCTCTGGTGTCATCCGGACTCGGCGTGGCCGTGGTGCCCGCCACCGGTGACGCGTCCGCTCACCCGGCAGGCGCCGTCTCCGTCCCCCTGGCGGACCCGGGGGCCTTCCGGACCATCGGAGTGATCGCGCAGGCCGGGGGCCCGCGCTCCGCGGTCGTGGCACGGTTCCACCACTACATCCGCTCCACCGCGCAGCCCTCCGAAGGCTGAGGGGAACCACCTTGTGCCAGTGACCTGGCAACATGCGCGCGGTGCATCGGACGGCACGAGAAGCGTCATTTCACAGGGCTGATACCGGGTCCGAGGATCGTCCTATGAACATTCATGCCACCACCGTCCCTGTGCGGTCGTGTGGGAACCGGTACCCGACGCGGGACCCGGCTCCTGGACCCGGTGCAGCCGAGACGGTTGCCGTACCGGAGCCGCGGCGGACCAGGCCCCTGCTGGGAGCGGTCTTCGTAGCGGCCGAGAAGAACATGGTCCGCGAAGTGCGCCACTTCACCTCTTCCCTGCTGGCCTTCTGGGGCGTGGCCGCTTGCGACCGCGAGTCGGCCCTCCTGATCGTCGGCGAACTCGGTGCGAACGCCGCTCAGTACGGGGGCGCGGAGCTCGCCGTTCGGCTGTCCCTGGAGGGCGTGACGCTCCGCATCGACGTACGCGATTGTGCTCCTCTTCCCTGCGCGCGACCGTCCGGCTTCACAGCGCGTCCGGCCGGGGAATGCGGGCGGGGGCTCACCATCGTCGACCACCTCGCCGATCACGTCGAGACCATGACGTCCGGGGAGGGGCACATGGTCCGCGTCGACCTGCGCCTCACCCCGCCCGCTCCCCACGGGGGGAGGTGATGGCCATCGCTCCCCGGCACGCCCGCTCGTGGCTGTTCACTCCGGCGGACCGTCCCGATCGATACCCCCGCAGGGACCGGCCCGGGGCGGACGCCGTCGTCCTGGACCTCGAAGACGCCGTCGCCCCCGGCCGCAAAGCACTCGCCCGCCACCACCTCACCCGCCCCGGCGCCGTCGACGCACCGGTCTGGGTGAGGATCAACGACCGCACCAGCGAGCACTGGCGTGACGATCTGGAAGCCGTCGCCGGCCTGCCCGCCCTCGACGGGGTGATGCTGCCGAAGGCCGAGCACGCCGAGCACGTGGCTTCGACGGCGGCCCTCCTCCCGGCCGGCACACCCGTCCTCGCCCTGGTGGAGACCTCGCTCGGCATGGAGAACGCCTTCGCCATCGCCCGCGAGAGGGCCACCTTCGCCCTCGCCTTCGGTGTCGCCGACTTCCGCCGGGAGACCGGTCTGGGCGACGCGCCCGAGGCGTGGGCGTACTGCCGGACCCGGCTGGTCATCGCGAGTCGCGCGGCCGGACTGCGCGGCCCGGTCGACGGACCCGCCATGCAGCTGGACGACATCGCCGCGGTACGCGCCGAGGCGTACGCGAGCCGGGCCGGCGGATTCACGGGCAAGCTCTGCATCCACCCGGCGCAGACAGCCGTCGTGAACGCCGCCTACAGCCCGGCTCCCGAACACATCGCCTGGGCCCGCCGGGTGCTGGAAAAGGCCGCACACAGTGAGGGCGCCGCGGTCCGGGTGGACGGCGAGATGATCGACCGTCCTCGCCTGGACCACGCCCGCGACCTGCTGGAGTTCGCGGCAGCGCTGGACGGATAGAGCGTTCCGGCCGTCGGCGGGTCCGCTTCCGGCCGACGTCCGCCGGTCGTACAGGGACCCGCCGGCCTCCAGAAGGTCGGCGGGTCCCTGTGCCGTGGGGGAAACGGGCCGAAGCACCCGCGTCGGGGGCGGCCCCGGTCAGTTCTCCAGGCCCGCCGCCGCCCTGGAGCGTTCGTCCCACACGGGCCGCACGGTGGCGAACGACGGCCCGTGGCCGCGCCGGTACACCATGAGCGTCCGTTCGAAGGTGATGACGATGACGCCGTCCTGGTTGAAGCCGACCGTACGCACGCTGACGATGCCGACGTCGGGCCTGCTGGAGGAGGTTCGGGCGGCCAGGACCTCCGACTGCGAGTAGATCGTGTCGCCCTCGAAGACCGGGTTCGGCAGCCGGACCCGGTCCCATCCCAGGTTCGCCATCACATGCTGGGAGATGTCGGTGACGCTCTGCCCGGTCACCAGGGCCAGGGTGAAGGTGGAGTCGACCAGGGGGCGGCCCCACACCGTCTGCGCCGCGTAGTGCCGGTCGAAGTGCAGTGGCGCCGTGTTCTGCGTGAGCAGGGTCATCCACGAGTTGTCCGTCTCCAGCACGGTCCGTCCGAGCGGATGCCGGTACACGTCCCCCACCGCGAAATCCTCGAAGTAGCGGCCATGCCAGCCCTCCACGGGGGCGCGGTCCTGGACGGGGCGGCTGTGGTTCTCGTTCGTCATGACCTCATCCTCGGAACGTCGGGGCCGGCTTGTGAAATGACGGGATGTGCGCCGGCCCATGTGTGACACGCATGGCCGAGCCGCCCCCTCCCGGCATGCGCGCCACGCATAGGAAGGTGGTCATCTCGTCATTTCACAGCGGCCCACGAGCGGCGGAAGGGTGTCCCCACACATCCCGACCGACCCGGAGGGCCCCTATGCCCGAGCCGCATCCCCCACACCGCCCAGCCGCAGGGCGCAGCACCGAACCTGACGGCACATCAGCCGGCGGACCGCTCGCCGGCCTTGTCGTCGTCTCGCTCGAACAGGCCGTCGCGGCGCCCTTCGCCACCCGTCAGCTGGCCGATCTCGGCGCCCGTGTCATCAAGATCGAAAGGCCCGGCACCGGCGACCTGGCCCGCGGCTACGACCGTACGGTGCGCGGTATGTCCAGCCACTTCGTGTGGCTCAACCGGGGGAAGGAGAGCGTTCAGCTCGACGTGCGGTCGCCCGAGGGCAACCGGCGGCTGCGCGCCCTGGTCGACCGGGCCGACGTCCTCGTGCAGAACCTCGCCCCGGGCGCCGCTGTTCGCCTCGGCATCGGCAGCGAGCGACTCGCCGGTGAAAGACCCGAGTTGATCACCTGCGACATCTCGGGATACGGGGGAACCGGCCCGTACCGTGAGCGCAAGGCGTACGACCTCCTCGTACAGGCCGAGGCCGGGCTCCTCGCCATCACCGGAACCCCCGAGACCCCGTCCAAGGTGGGCCTGTCCATCGCCGACATCTGCGCCGGCATGTACGCGTACTCCGGCATCCTCACGGCGCTCCTGGAACGGACCCGTACCGGCCGGGGCATCCGGCTGGAAGTCTCCATGCTGGAGGCGCTCGGCGAGTGGATGGGGTACGCCGAGTACTTCACCCGCTACGGCGGGACGGCTCCCGCCCGTACCGGAGCCGGCCACGCGACGATCGCCCCCTACGGGCCCTTCCCCACGCGTGACGGTCAGAGCGTGATCCTCGGTCTCCAGAACGACCACGAGTGGGCCGCGTTCTGCGAGGCCGTGCTCGACCGGCCCCACCTGACCGACGACCCCCGGTTCGGGGGCAACGCCGACCGCGTCGTCCACCGGGCCGAACTCGACGCCGTCGTACGGGAGACCACCCTGGCGCTGAGCGCCGCGGAGCTCGTCGACAGGTTGGACGGCGCCCGCATCGCCCACGCGGGGCAGCGCACCGTGCAGGAGTTCAGCGCGCACGAGCAGCTCCGGGCCCGTGGCCGCTGGGCCCCCTTCGACAGCCCCGTCGGGGAACTGCTCGGTCTCGTCCCTCCCGTCACCGTGGGCGGACGCACCTCCGCCCGGCTCCGCCCGGTACCCGCCCTGGGCGAGCACACCGACGCGGTCCTCGCCTGGATCGACACGCCCCTCGAGCACGCACCCGACGGAGGAACGTCATGAACACGGAACTGATCGGTGTGCTGGTCCTCGCCGTCGTCTTCGTTCTGGCCTCCCTCACCGGCCTCAACATGGGTGTCCTCGCCCTGACCGCCACCTTCCTGCTCGGCGTCGTGTGGCTCGGACACCCCGCCAAGGAGGTGCTGGCAGGCTTCCCGGCCGAGATGTTCGTGGTACTCGTCGCCGTGACCTTCCTGTTCGGCATGGCCCGCGCCAACGGCACGGTGGACTGGATGGTCCACTCGGCGGTCCGTGCCGCCGGCAACCGGGTGGAGGTCGTGCCCTGGGTCCTGTTCCTGCTCGCCACGCTGCTGTGCGCCACCGGTGCCGCCTCCCCGGCGGCGGTCGCCATTGTGGCGCCCATCGGCATCACCTTCGCCGTGCGCCACGGGATGAGCCCCTTGTACGCCGGGCTGATGGCCGTCAACGGGGCCGCCGCGGGAAGCTTCGCACCCACCGGAATCCTGGGCGGCATCGTGCACTCGTCCCTCGCCGCGAACGACCTGCACGTCGACGGGGCGGCGCTCTTCGGCGGCACCTTCGCCATCAACCTGGCCGCCGCGTTCGTGACCTGGCTGGTCTTCGGCCGTCGGCGCCGGGCGGTGGCCGCGCCCGCGAAGGACGCAGACGCGCCGGCGGCGACCTCACCCGTCCTGAACGCCGAACAGGGGGCAACCCTGCTGGCGATGGTGCTCCTGGTTCTCGGCACCACCGTCCTCTCCCTGGACACGGGCCTGTTCGCGCTCACCCTGGCCGCGGCCCTGGCCACAGCCTTCCGCGCCACCGCCCAGCGGGCCGCGAAGGAGATCGCCTGGCCCGTCGTGCTGCTCGTCTGCGGGATCGTCACCTACATCGCCCTGCTGCAGAAACTCGGGGTCGTCGACTCCCTCGGGGAGACGATCGCCGCAGTGGGTGCTCCGCTCATGGCCGCTCTGCTGATCTGCTACGTCGGGGGCGTCGTGTCGGCCTTCGCCTCCACCACCGGCATTCTGGGTGCTCTGATGCCGCTCGCGACCCCGTTCCTCGCCTCGGGCTCCATCACGACCACGGGTCTGGTCGTCGCACTCGCCTCGGCTTCGACGATCGTCGACGCGAGTCCCTTCTCCACCAACGGGGCCCTGGTGGTCGCCAACGCGCCGGAACCACTGCGCTCGGACACGTACCGCAACCTGTTGCGCTGGGGTGCGGGCGTGTGCGCGATCGCCCCGGGCGCGGCCTGGCTCGCCTTCGTGGTGATCTGACGGGCGGACCCGCCCTCCGGACGAGGCGTGTTCCCCGCCCGGAGGGCAGGCCCGTCCGGGACGGACTGTCCGTACGTGTGGCCCGAGGCTGCGGCGGTGTCCGGTGATGCCGCCGGTGCGCATGCGGCGACCCCGAGCGCGGGGAAGCGGCGGGAGTCCGGCGGCCTTGGCCGAGCCGTCGTGTTTACGTTAACATTCCCTCCGGCGCTCCTGCGGGCATCGGCCGCATGCGTGTGGCGGGCCGCAGCATCGCGCCAGGACGCGCCCCGAACTGTGAGATCAGCTCCGCCGGGCGGATTCGAACAGGTCCGCCCGGACCGCTTCGGCCGGCGAACGCCGGTCCCCGCACCGGGAGTCACAGTGAAACGAACCCTCCACAGGACAGTGAGAGCGGGTGCCCTCTTATGCGGCGCCGCCGTGCTCGCCACCGGCCTTCCCTCCGCGGTCGCGGCCGGCACGGCGGCGGCCGCGGAGCCCGGCACCGACCCGCCCAAGGCGGGCGCCGCGAACGTCCGGCAGACCACGGACGAGAACGCGGCCCTCCTCGCCGGTGCCCGCGCGAGCCGGTCTGCCGTCGCGAAGGCGTTGGGCTTGGGCGGGCAGGAGGATCTGGTGCCCACGTCGGTCCTCAAGGACGCGGACGGCACGCTGCACACGCGCCACGACCGCACGTTCGCCCAACTTCCCGTGCTCGGTGGCGACCTGGTGGTCCACACCACGCCGGGAGGAGCCGTCAAGGGCGTCACCAAGGCAGCGCGTGCCGCCATCGCCGTGCCCTCCACCACGGCCTCGGTGGCGGCCGACTCCGCGGTGTCCTTCGCCGTCGGCCGGGCGAGGACCGACGGCACCAAGGACCCGAATCCCCGATCCGTGCGCAAGGTCGTCTGGGCCGCTTCCGGTCGCCCCGCGCTGGCCTGGGAGACCGTCGTCGGCGGCCTCCAGCGCGACGGCACGCCCTCGGAACTGCATGTCGTCACCGACGCGAGGACGGGCGGCGCGATCTTCGAGTACCAGGCCGTCAAGAACGGCATCGGCCACGGTCAGTACGGCGGCCAGGTCACCCTCGGCACCTCGGGGGCCACGGGCAGCTACTTCCTCAAGGACGACACCCGCGGCGGCAACAGGACCACCGACCTGGGACACGCCTCCGACGACGAGGCGCCCGGCACACTGTTCGCCGACGCCGACGACGTCTGGAGCGACGGCAGCCCGGGCGATCGCCAGTCGGCCGCCGTGGACGCCCACTACGGGGCCCAGCTGACCTGGGACTACTTCAAGGGCGTCCACGGCCGCAACGGCATCAGGAACGACGGTGTCTCCGCCCACAGTCGGGTCCACTTCGGGAACGCGTACTCCAACGCCTACTGGTGGGACCAATGCTTCTGCATGACCTACGGTGACGGCGCCTACAACACCAACCCCCTCACCTCGATCGACGTGGCCGCGCACGAGATGACGCACGGCATCACCTCCTTCACGGCAGGCCTGCGCTACAGCGGGGAGTCGGGAGGGCTCAACGAAGCCACGTCCGACATCTTCGGCGCCGTGGTGGAGTTCTGGGCGGACAACCCGTCCGACCCGGGCGACTACCTCGAGGGCGAGAAGATCGACATCAATGGCGACGGCACGCCGCTGCGCCACATGGACCGGCCCTCCAAGGACGGGGACTCCGCCGACCACTGGTACCCGGGCATCTCCCGGATCGACGTCCACCACTCCTCGGGCCCCGCCAACCACTGGTTCTACCTTGCCTCCGAGGGCAGCGGCGCCAAGCTCGTCAACGGTGTCACCTACGACTCACCGACGCACGACGGCAAGCCGGTCAATCCGATCGGCCGCGAAGCCGCTGCCAAGATCTGGTACCGGGCGCTGACGACCTACATGACGTCGACCACCGACTACGCGGGCGCGCGCACCGCCACGCTGGAGGCCGCCGCCGACCTGTACGGAAAGGGCGGAGTCGTCTACAACAATGTCGGCAACGCCTGGGCGGCCGTCAATGTCGGCCCCCGCATGGTCCAGGGAGTCACGCTGACCAGCCCCGGCAACCAGGTCTCCACGACCACCGCAGCGGTCGACCTCCGGATCCGGGCCGTCACCGGCAACCCGGGAGCCACACTGACCTATGCGGCCACTGTGCTGCCCGACGGCCTGACCCTCGACTCCTCGACCGGCGCGATCAGCGGCACTCCGACCACGGACGGCACCTCGGCCGTCACCCTCACGGCGGAGGACTCGACCGGAGCCATCGACGTGGTCTCGTTCTCCTGGCTCGTCTACACCCCGGGCAACTGCACCACGACACAACTGCTCGACAACGCCGGCTTCGAGTCGGGGCCGAAGGCCTGGAAGGCCAATGCCAATTCGTCGTTGATCACTGCCGACAACTCCTGGCTGCCCGCGCGCACGGGCTCGTGGAAGGCCCTGCTCGGAGGTCACGGGAGCTCGGTGACCGACACACTGACCCAGGCCGCTTTCATCCCGTACGGCTGCCGGGCCACGGTCAGCTTCTGGCTGCGGGTCGTCACCAGGGAGGAGACCACGGACGTCCCGTACGACAAGCTGACCGTCCATGTGAACGGCGCGAGTCCGGTGACGTTCTCGAATCTGGACGCGAGCGCCGGCTATGTCCGGCGGACCATCGAACTCGACGCGGTCGCAGGGCAGTTCGTGACCTTGGCGTTCACGGCCAGGGAGGATCTGTCCGCCCCGACCTACTTCATGATCGACGACACCGCCGTGCACATCCATCCCTGACCTTCCTGCCGAGCGACGGGTCCCGTACAGGCCGGTGTGCGCCTCCGTTCCTCCGGAGGCGCACACCGGCCCTTTGGTCAGGGGCAGTTGACCATCGCGTCGCCTGTGTCGCGGGTGCAGGAGTCGAACGCGGGCCCGCCGTCGAGGCTGTCGTTGGCATTGACGCCGTCGGCGGCGACGAGGGTGTCGCTGCCCTCACCGCCGTTCAGGGTGTCGTTGCCACCCTCGCCGGTCAGCGTGTCGTTACCGGCGTCGCCGTTGAGAGTGTCGTTGCCCTCGTTCCCGTTGAGGGTGTCGTTCCCCGGCCCGCCGCTGATGGTGTCGTTTCCGCCGAGGCCGAAGATGGTGTCGTTGCCCGGCCCGCCGTTGATGGTGTCGTTGCCGGGGGTCGCCGCCGTGAGGCCGAGGACTCCGGCCGGTTCGTCGCCCACGAGGCGGTCGGCCTGCGGGCCGCCGTTGAGCCGATCCTTGCCGCTACCTCCGTAAAGGGTGGCCGGGGCGTCGAGGTTCGGGGAGACCGTGATGGTGTCGTCGCCGTCCTGGCCACGGGCCTGAACATCCGTGGGGAGCGGGCACGCCACGGTGCCCGGTGCCCGGGCTTCGCAGGGGGCCGAGGCGCGTACCTCGGCAGTGGTGTCCGAGATCAGGACGACGTCTCCCTGGCGGCGGATGGTGATGTCGTTGTCCACCCCCTGACCGGCGGTGACGAGCAGGGTGCCGCCGGACATCTCGACCACCGTGGCGCCCGCGAGGTCGCGAGGCCCGGAGGGGAGGGGTGCCGCCGAGGCGGCGGTGCCTGCCGACGCGGCGCACAGAAGTGCTCCCGCGGTGAGTAACGCGCCTATGTGTCGCACTGCCATGTTCGTGTTTCTCCCTCGTCGTCGGTCCGCGTTCGTGGTGGGCACGTGCATCGGGTCCGGGGCCGGGTGCGTCCGTCCCCGCTCCAGCGGGTCGGTCACGGGCATTCGGTGACGCTGTCGCCCAGGTCGGCGCGGCAGGTGTCGGTCTCGTCGCCCCCACGCACGTAGTCGTTGCCGCCGACCTCGTCGACGGCGTCGAGGGTGTCCCGGCCCGGACCGCCGTCCACGAAGTCGTTTCCGGTTCCCGCGATCACTTGGTCGTTGCCGTTGCCGCCGCTCACCACGTCGTTCCCTGCGCCGGCGTTGATGACGTCGGAACCGCCCAGGCCCTCGATCGAGTCATTGCCGGGGCCGCCGAAGATCCGGTCACGGCCGCTGGAGCCGGTGAGCGTGTCGTTGCCGCCTCCCCCCGAGAGGAAGTCGGCGCCCTCGTCGCCTTCCAGGGTGTCGTTGGCGCCGCCGCCGTAGAGACTGTCGTCTCCCGCACCACCGACGAGGGTCACCCCCGGGCTCTCCAGATACGACGTGACGTCGTCGGCCTGGTCACCGGCGTGGACGACGAGCTCGGTCAGGCTGCCGGCCCCCGGGCAGACGGCCTCGTGGGCGCTCACCGCCCGGCATCCGCCCAGGGCGGTCACGGTGTCGCCGGTGTCCCTGACCCGGATGGTGTCGCCGGCCTGCCACACCGAGATGGTGTTGCTCAGTCCCACGGCGGCAGTCACCGTGACGGTCGCGCCGGTCCTGCTCACCAGCGTGCCGTCCGCCGAGGCTTCGGGCGTGGGCAGGCCGGGTGTCGCGCCCGCCGGGCCGGTGAGGGCCAGCGTGAGGCCGAGTACCGCGGTCACGAGTGCGATGGTGCGGGGTAACGCCTTGTCCATGATCTACCTCCTGGAGAGCGTTCGGGCGGATCGGATGGCCTGAGCGCCCGCCAGGGCATGAGGACGACGTAGGCAAGCGTCGACCACCCGAGAAGCAACCATGATTCAACGTGTACGAACAAAATCAAACGTTGGATCGGGATGAGACTGGGGGGCCGAGGGGTCGGTGTCAAGCAGTCCCTTATTCGTCCCCGCGCACGTCCGAGTCTCCGACCTGCGCCGATCTGTCGAGAGCGGCGCTCGTGAAGAACGGGCTTCGGCCAAATGTCGGCTCGATCGCGTGGGGGTCAGTCATGGGTGGCGGTCGCTGTCGCGCGGGCGGCCCGGCGCCTGCGCCGGCGGAGCAGCCACCAGGCGGCCGACAGCAGTGCCAGGCACAGCGCGATGAGCCACGGGATCTTCAGGAAGCGGTCGGTTCCCACGCCGCGGACGTTGTCCGCGCTCGCCGTGACGGTGACCTGCCCCCAGCCCGCGAAGGGGGCTCCCGCCCAGGTCTCGGTGAGGCGGACCTTCTGCCCCGGGAGCAGCTCGGCCGGTACGTCGGCGAGCCGCCGTTCGCCGGGCCCTCCCACGACCACACCGCCGACGCGGAGGGAGACCCTGGGGGTGAGCTTCACGTTTCCCGTGTTGTGCAGGGTGTAGGAGGCGGTCGACTTGCGGGTGCCGGTCCACGGTATCTGCGGGCTCCGCGCCGTGAACCGTACGTCCTCCACGGCCAGGCCGGGTTGTTCGTGTCCTTCGACACGCAGGTAGATCCTGGCCCCGACACCGCGCTGGACGCCGAGGTGGGAGCCGTCGGCAGGCCGTACACGGGTGTCGACCGCGACGAGGGCGCCCACGTGGTCGCCGGGTGGGGCGTCGCGGGGGACGGTGAGGGTGATGCCGATCGTCACCGCCGAGCGGGCCGGCACGGTGACGGTGTCCTGCTCGGGCTTTCCCCAGGCGCCGACGTCCCGTTGGGTCTCCTCGATGCCGCGTACGGCCAGTCCGCCGTCGCGTTCCGTGTTGTGGGCGTCGGCGACGTAGAGGCGGAACGTCAGCTCCGCGGCGGTGGTGTTGGTGACGACCGCGCGGTCGGTGAGCGTGGTGCCGGGCCGGGCCGGCAGTTCGAAGGCCGCCCGCGGCGTGATCGTGGAGTCCGCGGGTCTGACCGACCATTCGCCGTTGTCCGCCGCCCCGGCCGGCGTGGGGGAAAGGCTCGTCAGGAGGAGAAGGAGCAGGGTGACGAAGGCGGTGCGCATGGCTCGTCGGCTTTCCGGGCGCCGTGGGCCGGACGCGCGGCGCCCGTGAGCCGGACGCCA